>JADYZI010000195.1 GCA_020853255.1 Acidobacteriota bacterium | reverse complement strand
AGCCGTACAAGTCTGTGAAGGACGGGGCCGCTTATTGGAGCAAGAATTCCGGCTGCCGGAGCGTGCCCGAAAAGACGGTGAAAGGGAATATCACGACGGAAAAATATCAGGGTTGCGCGAAGGATGCTGACGTCGATGTGATCTCGATCGCGGGCGGGCTGCACGCCTGGCCCGGCGGCAGGAAAGGCCGTGAGGCGGCCGATGAACCTTCAAAAGATATGAACGCGACCGACGTGATCTGGGATTTTTTCAAGGCCCATCACAAATAGACAAAGTTACAGTTCACGCTGCATCAGCAGGTCGGTCTGCGGATCAGAACCAAGCTGAAAGATGTGACGGCCGACTGCGCGAAATCCATTTCTTTCGTAGAACCTTTGCGCCCGCGGGTTGTATTCCCAGACGCCCAGCCACATCACGTCGTGGCCGTTCTCTTTTGCAAATTCAAAACAGGCGTCCATAAGGTTCTGGCCGACGCCCTTGCCCAAAAACTCCTGGTGCGAGTAAAGCCTTGCAAGTTCGATCGGCCGTTCTGCGGTGATGCCTTCTTCGGTCGCGTGTCTGACGAGCTTCGCATAACCGGCCGGCTTTTCGGCGATATCAGCGATCAAAAACACCGTGTTCTCATCCGCCAACTCCAACGCGATCTGCTCTTCGCTGAACGCCTGCCGCATATAGTGCTTCATATCCTCAGGCCGATTTTTCGGATGCGACGCGAACGCATCCCAGAAGGTCGTGTAGGCAAGATCGGTGAGAAGTGCCGAATCGTCTCGAAGGGCTTGGCGGATCGTGATCGGGGCCATTAGGCGTTCACCCAACCTGAGATGCTCGATGATATAACGGCGGTCGGAGCAGCAGGCTCCCGCATCTCTGAGACTCGCCGTTCATTTGTGCTTTGCAGGGTCCGAATCACCTCGTCCGCTATCGAGTCTTGCAGCTTGAAGACATTGGCTGTGTCATCGTCGAAGGTATTGCCCCACACGACCCTTTCGGAATGGACATCGATCATCTCCACCGTAACTCTGATGTGCCCGTCCTGCTGTTGGACAGAACCAGAAAGCACGAGGTCTGCATTCATCCGGCGCCCGGCGGTGAGCGTGTCTATGTTCGGAGCGTCGATCTGTCCGGGACGAAGCGTGATCTCGTCGAGGCTGCCGAGCTTTGCCCGAAGCGTATCTCGTATGCCTACGCCGTATCGATCGCCGTCGTTTCCAACAGACCGAAACGTCAAGATTCCGACAGATCGCGCGTTATGGAGCGGGGCGAAGTCGCGGCCGCCGAAAACGGCCATTGAAGAAAAAATTATCAGAATATATGCGATCGCGATCGCGGTGCCGCGTAGAGCGGCAGGATCGATGACAAAGGGACCGCCCGCGACCGGCACGATACTGTCTGAATTGTTGATCGAAGGGGCTAGGGAAGGCGGATCCGTCAGAATGATCGCCGTATGTTCAAATTCCGTCTGCTCGACAGCGACAGGTGCCGAGAAGCAATAGCCGCGGCCCGGGATCGTTGCGATGAATTCCGGAGCATCAGCACGGTCGTTGAAAAGTTTGCGCAGAGTCGAGATCTGCTGGGTCAAGTTATTCTCTTCGACGACAGAATCTGTCCAGATCGACGTCAGCAGCTCGTCCTTGGTTACAACACTCCCCGCTCGCTTTACCAGTTCGACAAGCACGTCGAACGCTTTTGCAGTTACGGCAACACGGACGCCGTCTATGTAAATTCGGCGACGTAAAGGATCAATGCGGTATCGTCCGCAAATATAGACCGGTGCGTCTTGCTGAGCGTCCAACATAACCTTCGTGAGAGGGTCAACATTATATACCACCTTAGGTTGCCGAAAAAAGCACAACTTTTCAGCCTATTTCATAAAATTTCATAGATCCTAACGACCTTGCTTTACTTCAAAAACGAAAATAAGAACCGAATCTGAATACTGGCCGGAGGAAAACAAGCAGAGAGGATCAATGGAACTATTTAGGACAAAGCCTATCGAATCAATACTTGCACAACCCGAGAACGAGGGTGAGGCAACGTTAAAAAGGACGCTTGGGGTAACGGCGCTTACTCTACTTGGCGTTGGAGCCGTTATTGGCACGGGAATCTTTGTACTGACAGGCCAAGCCGCGGGACGACATGCGGGGCCGGCAGTCGTGATCTCAATGGTGCTTGCCGGCGTCGTCAGTGCCCTCGCCGCTTTGTGCTACTCGGAATTTGCCTCGACCGTACCGGTCGCAGGTTCCGCCTATACATACAGCTATGCTACTTTGGGCGAATTTATCGCGTGGGTGATCGGCTGGGATCTAATTCTGGAGTACGCATTTGGTGCTGCAACGGTCGCTGCCGGATGGTCAGGCAATATGATCAGTCTGCTTGCCGACTTCGGTATTATCTTTCCGGTATCACTCAGCGCCGCTCCGGGAACTCGCTTTGTTTGGCTGAATGACGGGGCAGCGGCGCAGCTCGCAAACCAGAGGGTTGGCGAAACCATTCTCAATCCCCCGATCGGCTATTCAGTATTGACCGAAGAACTAACCAAAGGGCTTGCCCAGGCCGGGATCAATGCTCCGATCGAGACCGCACTGTTCAACTTACCCGCCTTTTTGATCGCTATCGCAGTGACGGCCCTGCTTGTAAAAGGCATTCAGGAGTCTGCAAACTTCAACTCGGTCGTGGTGATCGTAAAGGTAGCTGTCGTGATCCTGTTCATCCTTGCGGGAGTCGGCTTTGTGAATACCCATTATATGGGGATCGGGTGTCAGCCGGGCAGCGGAGATTGCTTGCAATTCGTGCCGCCAAATACCGGCGTGTTCGGTGAATACGGTTACAGCGGAATATTGACCGGTGCGGCCGTCATATTTTTTGCATACATTGGATTTGACGCGGTCTCGACCGCATCACAGGAGGCAAAAAATCCGCAACGCGATATGCCTCGTGCCATCCTCGGTTCGCTCATTATCTGCACGATACTTTACGTTCTCGTGGCCGCGATAATGGTCGGGCTGGTCCCGTACAGCCAGCTTAAGGAAGAGGCGGCTCCGATCGCCGCGGCGATCACGGCTGCGTCTCAAATGGCCGCGCAGGATTCGTTCATCGGATATCTTCTACGATCCTTCTCGATAATTATCAAGGTCGGGGCAGTGCTTGGCCTTAGCTCGACGATGGTGGTGCAGATCATGGGCCAACCACGCGTGTTCTACGCGATGGCAAAGGACGGTTTGCTTCCGGGCTGGGCGGCGAAGATCCATCCGCGATTTAGGACACCGTATGTAACGACGATCGTTACCGGAGCGATCGTTGCGATAATGGGCGGCCTCGTGCCGATCTCGCTGCTTGGACAGTTGGTCAGCATCGGAACGCTATTCGCATTTGTTATCGTTTCTATCGGTGTGATCGTGCTGCGTCGAACTCGGCCTGATCTTCCACGGCCGTTCAAAGTGCCGTTCTCGCCGATCATACCGATACTCTCTGCCGCGGCAAGTCTCTATCTAATGTACGGTTTACCGTTCGATACCTGGGCCAGGCTTATTGTTTGGATGCTGATCGGAGTCCTGATCTACTTCGCATATAGCGTCAAGCACAGCAAACTGAGAGCACAACAGAGAGAGAAGGAATCCGTTACCGGTTGAGGGTCGAGAAGGCAAGGCCGCCGAACTTCGACGGCCAACTCCTTTCCATTAGCTATTGAATGATGTCCTTCTTCGGCGGCAGCAACGGCCGGTCCCCGATATTGGGGGAAGTCGGGCAGAGTTCAGCGAGGGCCGTGGCTAGCACGCGGTCGTACTCCGGGGTGTCCGGCAGCACCGGCTCGCCAAGCCGCCACGGTGCGTTCGATCGGAGGTTCGGGCCGAATTCCCGCGGGAAGACGCAATCGGTCGGCCCAAAAACGAGGCAGACAGGAAGGCGTTTCTCGAGCATTTCGAGCTCCGCGATCTGGATGGCCAGTTCCCTTATCTCACGCCTCAATATGCCGTTCTCGTCCCACGGCTCGATGTTGACGGCAAGTTCGACCCCGATGCGGTCGCCAATGTCCTCACCTTCGCGGAGTATATGGATGGGCTTTGTAACGAAGTGTCCGCTGCTGAGACGGACAATGATGGTTGGATAGTGTTTCATTGTGATGTATCTCCTTTTTCGTAAAGTTAATACACCAGAAAAAGAAAGACCCTTACTCTTTTGCAACAAGAGAAAGGGTGATTTCTATAAGCAATCTACTGAGATTTCCTTGGCTTTCGCCATCGCACATCGAGGTTCTCACCTCAAAGCACCGTTTCTCGCCGGTTGCCGGGTTCACAACTTGTATGAACCACTCCTGATGCAGTTTTGAAAATATCGGAAACGCCCACCGATGTCAAGACGGTACTGGCGGGGCGCATCTATTGCGTACTTGCACCGAGACAATTTCACCCAATGTACAATTTCCCAATTTACAATGGACAATCAAGAGCGTGTTGAGATGCTCGAATTGTCCATTGTCAATTGAAACATTGTTAATTGGTAGGAGAGGGAATGCGGTCGATCAAACACGAAAAAGGAAGTTCTCACCGACGAAGACCTTTCGGAGCCTGAGGCGGGAAGGTGACTCGACAATTGAGAACGATTTCAAATTTTCCATACGCGAAAGAAAAACAGGCTTCCTCGAGGCCGGGACATCGTAAAGCCATTCCGGGATGCTGAGATGCATCTCGTCACACAGCGTTTCGATGACACCTGCAAGAACCGCATCTTTGATCTCGTCACCTAGCTCAAATGGTTCCGCGATCGCAGCCACATCCTTGTGATAGCGGAGATCGTCAACGAGATCCATAAGCGCGATCTTCCACCAACGCGGTTCGTCGATCATTCGCTGTTTTGTTTCCTTGGCCGTTATCATTTGGAAAAATACTCGTCCAACCAAGTGATCGTCGTTGCACTGATCTCTTTCCCCGGATAATAATCAGCGATGATTCCCAGTACGTCAGCTTTACTTTGTAGCCTGAGTTTCTCGATGAGGAAAATGGCATCGTCTTCGTCCTCGGTCTGGGGGCGCAACGCTATCATCTTCATGGCAAGCAGATAATCCGATTCCGGGACCGTGACACGAAGATTCGGGAGATCAAAAAGCAACTCTCGATCATGTTTGACCACAAACATTCGAACTGCCATATTTAGCCAATCAAGCTTCAGAGCGTGGAGTTCTGCGATCCGGTGGGCAGCATTCCTGATCTCTTTGACCGGTTCAAAGATCGCATCGACATCTTTCGTCGCTATACGGGCATTGAACGCCAGCACCATGACGGCTCCGCCGAAGAGAGAAATCTCGCCTTTGATGTCCTTTAAGGCAAGTTCATCGTTCAGCTCGCAAAGATATTGTTTGATCTCGTCAGCGGTCATATCTAAAACTCTGCCTTTGCTCCTAACTTTCTGCGAGCAAGCTCACGAATAAAACCAATTTGTTCATCCGAAAGAGCTGATTTTGGAATCATATGGCTGAATTTGCTCGAGGTGTAAAACAAAAAGTCGGTGGCTGTCT
>JADYZI010000194.1 GCA_020853255.1 Acidobacteriota bacterium | reverse complement strand
TGAATTCGCCGGTCAAAGGCCCCGTCGAGTCATTTCTGAATGAAAAGCTGGGCGAATTTTTTGAACAGCATCCGAACGTCGCGAAAAAGATCGTCGGCAAGGCGGTCGATGCGTCCCGGGCCCGCGAAGCAGCGAGAAAGGCCCGAGAGATCGTTCGCAAAAGCGCCTTGAGCGGCTCTGGGTTGCCCGGCAAACTTGCTGACTGTCAAGAGAAGGATCCGGCACAGAGCGAACTTTATATCGTTGAGGGCGATTCCGCAGGCGGGTCGGCAAAACAGGGCCGCGACCGCAAGAATCAGGCCGTTTTGCCGCTCAAGGGCAAGATCCTGAACGTTGAAAAGGCACGGCCGGAAAAAATGCTGAGCCACGGCGAGATCAAGGCACTGATCACGGCTCTCGGCACCGGAATCGGCAAGGATGATTTTGATGTCAGCAAACTGCGTTATCACAAGATCTGCCTGATGACGGACGCCGACGTGGACGGCAGCCACATCCGCACGCTGCTCTTGACGTTCTTCTTCCGCCAAATGCCGCAGCTGCTTGAGAACGGCCATGTCTTCATAGCCCAGCCGCCGCTTTACAAAGTAAAGAAAGGCCGCAAGGAAGAGTATCTGAAAGACGAGAACGCGATGTTCCGTTATCTGATGCGGCAGGCGACCAGCGATGTCCAGATCACTTCCGGCGACCGATTGATAGAGGGCCGCGAGCTTTCAAAGGCCCTTGACCAGACAAAAGAATTCCGCATTTACGCCGGCCGGCTTGCCCGACGGCTTGGCAACGACACCCGGTTGGTCGAGGTGCTGCTGGATGCTTTTGCCGGCAAGGACGGCATTCTTGCAGGGAATCACATTCGCCTTAGAAAGATCTTTGACCAGGAAGACCTGATGGCCACGGTCGAGGGAAAGCTTGCCGACGCCGGTTTTAATACTGAACTGACAAGCGATGAAGAACACGGCCTGTGGGAGATAGACATCGCTTATCCGAACGGATTTAGCCTGACCATTGACTGGAACCTTGCAAGCTATGTCGAATTTCAGAAGGCCGTCGAGCTGAAAAAGACACTCGAGGCCGATTTTCCGGGGCCCTTTGTCCTTGGCGAAAACGGCACCAGCGAAGCCATAAAGACGCGCGAAGACCTTCTGGAAAAGGTAATGGGCCTTGCCAAAAAAGACCTTACCATCCAGCGTTACAAGGGCCTCGGTGAAATGAACCCCGAGCAATTGTGGGAGACCACAATGGACCCGGAGAAACGCACGATGCTTCAGGTCCGCGTCGAAGACGCCATCGAAACCGACGGCATCTTCACGGTCCTAATGGGCGACGCCGTCGAGCCGCGGCGAAGGTTTATCGAAGATAATGCCCTGGATGTGAAGAACCTGGACGTTTAAGAAGGCCGTCCAACTGAACCTCTTTTTAACCGGAGTATCGGAACCGCCTGCGTTGGCCGCAGGCGGTTTTTCTATTTGTCGCGGAACGAGCTTCAAAACCAGCTTCATTTGCGGCACGAAAACCGGCTATGAAGCAGGTCAACCGATAGAAACGATAAAAAGGGTAAAATCGCTAAAACAGCTGCCGCACGGGTGGGTTCGACTGTGGTCTTTCTTTCAACGCAGAGACGCGGAGGCGCAGAGAAATTCAAACAGGAGCACGCAGGTTGCGTATCGATTTGAAACCTCCATGATTTCTATCCGTAAAGATCTGCGCGTCATCCGCGGCTAAAACTTGCTCTTCCTCTCTCCGTCTCCCGGCGTCTCTGCGTTGAAAAAAAACCATTGACATGCGATGCAACGTTGTGCTATCTATGATACATCCGTTTTATCGGATGAAACGATTATGGATAGAGACTTTGAAAAATTTCACGGCGGGCCGACCGAGGCAACAAACACCCGGCTGCATGTCACCATTAGCCCGGCCAACTTGATCCTGCTCAACCGCAACATCTATCACCTGCTCGGCCGCCCGGCGGCGGTTTATCTGCATTACAGCCGCACCCGCGACGTTATTGCTCTCGAACCCTCAAGCCCGCGTCTGCCGGAATCATTCCCGGTGATCGCCAACCCAATGAACTGGCGGATCAGCGCCGCCCCATTCTGCCGTCATTTCGGCATACAGATCGATACCCAGCTTAAATTCATCCGCCCCGAGATCATCGCGGGAGCCCTTCACCTAAACCTACGCGAAACAGTCTCAGTAGGCGGCCGCAAGAGAAGGAAAAAGAAATAGCTGCCCATGCAGAGACACTAGCCGGTCATTCCGATCGTTACGTACTTTTGTCCGCGGTTTACCAGCGACAAAAGTAGGAACGAATATTGATGACTTACAAATACGATTTGTGCTACATTTCATCTATGGCAGACTATTTGGAAGCAACTGCGACGACAAAGGGCCAAGTGGTGATCCCGGCGGCGATAAGACGGAAGCTTGGGATAGAGAGCGGCACTCGCATTCAGGTCAAGGTCGATGAGAAGAACGCGCAGATCATTCTCAAACCCATAACCCGCGAATATATTCACAGCATGCGTGGGCGTTACCGTGGTTCCGGGCTTCTCGACGAGCTTAATGCATCGCGCGCTCGGGACCGGGAACGAGAGGAGAAAAAGATCCGTAGAAAATGAAAGCCCCGAAAGCATTTGCCCTCGATTCATGGGCGATCATGGCTTACCTCGAAGACGAACCTGCCGCGATTGCCATAGCCGACATGATCGCTGATGCACCTTTGCGAGGCACCGCTTTACTGATGACCGTGGTGAATGCCGGCGAAGTGTGGTACACGATGGCACGCCGCCATTCAGCCCGCGACGCCGATCAAGTGATTCGGTGGCTCCGTGAGATCGGGATCGAACTCGTAAACGCGGATATGGAGTTGACGCGAATAGCGGCCAGCTACAAAGCAAAAGGCGGCATCTCCTACGCCGACTGCTTCGCCGCCGCTCTAGCAAAACAAGCCGGCGGCACCCTGGTCACCGGCGACCGTGAGTTTGAACAACTGCAAGAGCAAATTTCGATCCTTTGGCTGTAGGAGATCAAGCTGCGAAGGAACAGTTTCGAAACATCAATTGCGTGTGCCGAAGGGTCGATAAGCGGATCGCATATTCAGCATGCGCTGTAGAGGCCCGGCCTCCTAAAGCAGACTTGCTCGGATGTCTTTTATGCTTAGCATTAGGGTTAGTGGCTGGATGGGGGGCGTTGGAAGCCGTGAGTTTGGTAGAACTTCTTGGCTTTGTCGTCTTTTGCATGGGTTAGGACCGCTCTGAGGCCGCCGATGTCGGCGGCTTGGATCGTTCTTAGGAGTGCGTCTTTCAGCAGGCCTTTGCCCAATCCTTTTCCGGCTTCGCGTTTATCTACGGCGGGCCGGGCGAGCAGCATTATCGGGATCGGATAAAATGATCGCAAACTAATGGAGAAACGTTGGGTAGGCCATCAAAGATGCTCAGAAAGGCTGTTAGGCCAAATCGAGCAACAGGGTTGGTTGACGCCGGACAAGAGAAAGAAGTTTTAGTGAGGCGCCCGATGGTTTTCCTATTCCTTGTTCCCATGACTGGACCGTTTTGACCGAAACATTTAGATGGCGGGCAAATACCGCCTGCGAGAAATTCAGCGTTTTGCGCAATTGCACGATCTCGCGGCTTTCGAGCGCTTTTGGCGGGGGCGGCAGTGTGGTCGTTCTGAGGTCGCTTCGCTTTCCTTCGGCGTGTTCGACCGCCTGTTTTGCCGATTCCATCAATCTTTCAAACTGTTTTTTTTCCATCGTCCTAATTACTCTTTCTCGCCGTAAGCTTTCTTGATCGCTCGTACCAAGTTACCAAGGCTGTCGGCCTGCTTTGGCGTAAGGTCAATTTTGTCCTTCTTGCTGAATATGTCGAGAAGATAAAAACGGTCGCAGCCGGCCAAATAAAGATAAATAAATCGAAAACCGCCGCTTTTACCGCTCTTGTGTTTCGGATCACCTATCCGTCCCTTTCTCGCTCCATTGGTTCCCTTGATGACATCTCCCAATAACGGATGAGCAAGAAGAGCGTTTTGGATCGCGAAAAGAGTTTCGTCGTTCGCGATCCGCAGCAGATCTTCGGTAAAGATCAACGTTTCGGTGAAAGCAAAGAGCCGGCGCTCATTCTTCATTATAACTATCCTATTAATTCGGATATTTGTCAACCATCGGGTTTTGGATTTCGTGACAACGTCATTTCGCTTTGGTTAGTTTGAAGTCGGTCACCGTTGCGTCGGTGTTGTGGGCGAAGCGGATGCCGTAGGTGCCGTCGGTGGATCTTAGTTTGCCGGGGGCGACTACTTCGGAGCGGGCGTAGCTGGCGACTTGTTTGTTGTTGATGGAGCAGGAGATGGTGTCGCCTTTGACGGTGACGGCAATATGTTGGGTGACGGGCTGGCCGACGCCGGCGGCTTTGTTTACGGACGGGTCGGCGATGGGCCGGCGGCCGCCGAGTTGGAACGGTTCGGGGCCGAACCCGCGAAAGATGAACGTGCCGTTGCCGTAAGCAGCGCAATAGAGATAGCTTTGTTTATCGGTGCCGAGGTCGTTGCCGCCGATCATGATCCCATACGGATGCGGATGATCGTTGATGCTCATATACTTCGGCTCGAGGAATGTTGCGCTGACGGTGTAGTCGCCTTTTGCCTTGTTGTCCGGGTTCCAATAGGTGACAGCCGGGCCGGTGGTGACGTGAAAACCTTTTCCTTCTTTGATGAACTTCGCGCTGTTGAGCGTTGAGCCGGCCGTTTTCTCTTTGGCGTCGATCTGCCCGGTCCAGCCTTTGACGAAAACTCCGCCGTCCTTTACGCCAACGGCCCCGTCACCTGCCTGCGCCGAAACATCAGCGGGCCACACAACAAACAACGAAAACGCGACAAATGCGACGAGTAGAGCTTGATTTTTCATAGTGTCGAAACACTATCACCAAACCGCTGCCGACTCAATCTGACAATGTCTAAAAGTCTCAGACAGCATGTTTTTTTGCGTACTTTTGCGGCTTTGCGTGAGGCCGGGGTAGACTCACGCAAAGCTCGCCAAGAACGCAAAGAGACGCTAAGCAGACAGGTCCTGCGTATAAGTGTCCTATTCCGGATCGTTCGGATTATTGAACAGCACGCCCAGTTTAATGCTGCCTTGCCCGTACTGCGGGAACATTGGAGCATTCCGATCGCCCGGGTCGAGGTTTGACGCAGTGTCGTCAGGCGGAAACAGGATCAGCGAGTTTAGAAAATCCAGGACCTCTTGCTGTTTGTTTCTGTTTCTTGATGCAAACTGGTCTCTCGACCATTGGGCCTCGCCGCCGTGACGAAGGATGACGTCAAGCAGGTGAACGCTTCGCCCGTCGTGCCCGTATGGACCCGTGGACCCAACGCCCCAGAGCGGTGTTGTCATAAACAGCCGCTGATAAGTTCCGTCGTAGTTCCGCTCGTGGAAATTTGGCCCGAGGTCGTGGCGTTTGAAATCGGTGAATATGTTCTCGACCCTAAATATTCCGCCAAGGGGACGTTTATATTCGGGATAACCACTGTTGTCCGGCACGAGGCTGAACAGAGGTGTTGCGGTCGCGAACAGGTTGTTGAAATTGCCGCGCGATTCGTCATAAACCGTCTCGACATCGGCAACGCGGCGGTCATGATCTATCACAAGGTCGGGAATGTGGCATTGAGCGCATCCGACCTGACGGAAGGTTTCCAGCCCGCGCCGCGTCGCGTTTGATTGGCGATGCGTCCCGGCCTTAAAGTAATTGAGCAAATAAAATTCCATATGATCGACGACACTTGTCGGAATTTCATTTGCGATGCCGTCGCCGTCCTCGTCCTGCGATGCGTCGGCTACGAGCGGGCCGCTTATCTGATCTTTTGACCCGTCAAGGACCATTCCGGACGGTGTTTCGATCCTGCCGCCGTTATGGGCCTGCTCGAGATCAGGATCGACCGCTTGAAGCCCCATCTCATCATTAAAGGCGCCCACTATGAACTCGCGTATCGAGATGGTCCCGCCGTGATGGAAAAACGGTTTGACGCGGAGATCGGTATTTATTCCGCTAACGTCAGATGTGTCAACGGTCCCGTTTGGGCGTGCAGTAATGCGGCCGTATTCGATGCCTTTGCTGCGCAGGTGCCTGGTAATGCTTCGATTCTGATGCCGGGCCTGGGTGATCGCATTCGCGCGGATCGCCCGCAAATCGGCGGTTATCTCGTCCGCAAGCATCTCCTTTAGCCCAAGCCCGAAAAGGTGCGGAGCGTCGCGGCTTTCGGGCCGTGTGACAACGTCCCCGCCAAAACCGGCTGATCCTCGCGGACGCCCGTGACAGGCAGCGCAGCTGTCGGCAAGCCCGGCCCCGATCTTCAGCGAGGTCTCGATGTTGCCGCCCAGGATCAGGTCGTCGGCGATCGGGCCGGCGCCTTGCGTTCGCAGAAATTTTCGCTGGAATAACTGCCGTCCACGCCGAATGGAACGAAACGGGTCGCGTTTGATAATGAACATCGACGAATCCGGTGTTGTCATATCGCCGCGTCCGGCGCCGGTTTGCTGGCTAAGCGATTTGGCAATGCCGGCGTTTATTGTATTGGGATTTTTTGTGCGGTCGATCAGCTGGGCATACACATCCTGGCCAAACCAATATGCGGTCACAAGGCAGAATACAGCAACCACGGTGAGTTTAAACCAGGCCAGCGAACTGGATCGATCTTTAGACATTTCGTTCGTCTCCTTTCGTGTAGAAATCCTATATTTTCCCGTTTCGCACCTGAGCGGTCCTGAGGCATGGAGAATTGACGCTCCATGGTCATGGCTTTTGCCCAAGACAACGGTGAAATATCGTCAAGCCTGCGCGAACGCCTATATTTGTGTCTTTAGAAAAACCCAAGAAGTTTATAAGAATCCCATAAGAGCGTTTGTTTTCTTGCATACAAAACACTCAGACAAGCTGTTGGGCGGGCGTGGTGGAAGGATCATATCTTGGCGGGAGGGACAGCAACAGAAAAGGCGGCCGCCGATAACGATCTCGGCGGCCGGTTTATCAAAGGATCACGAACATCCTCGGCGGCCTCCCTGGCAGGGCCTTAGGGCGTTGGCCCAGACGTAGTGGGCGATCTCGGTCCCTGCGTCGGCCCCAACCTCGTCCGAGTTGCGGAAATGAATGCCCGAATAAACGCGGGCGTCGATCACTTCGTTTACGCCATCGGAAGCGGCGCCGTCGCCCGAACGTGCGGCAAGTATCGAGGCTGCCGCCCATTGGCCGTACGCGATGCCCGGATCCGACGGGGACAACCCGTTTGCCGCAAGTGACGACAGGAACATTGCGTCGAGCGACGCGGCACTATTTGGAAAAAGATTCCTGAGTGCGTGATGGGCCGCTGCGATGGCGGCCGCTTCCGGTGAAGCGCCCGCGGGTGCAGGTGAAGGTGGGAGATAGGTCCGATTCTCACGCGTAATGCCGTTGACCGCGTCGTGTATCGCGACGTGAACAATAGCCATCGGGCGCGTTTGGCCTGTGGAGGAAAGCCCGGACGCGGGCAAGAGTGCCAGCC
>JADYZI010000193.1 GCA_020853255.1 Acidobacteriota bacterium | reverse complement strand
GCTTGATAATGTTCGCCTCGGGCCTTTTCGCCAATTCACCCAAGGCCGCAAGGGCATCGACGGTCTTCTGCTCATCACTCAGATACTCTGGAAAATTTGCAAGGATGCGGCCCGAGAGCGAGATATCAGGAACTTCGATCTCAATATCTGCCGCTTTTGTAAATGCCTTTATGACCGGTAAAAATGAATGCGTCGCCAACATCGGCGCCTCGTCCGTCAATGTATAAAAGATCTTTGATTTTTCTGTCATTTCCAACCGCTCGCGACAATTTTGTAGAAGATCGCGTCGAGGTCTGCAAAAGCCTCGACATCGAGTATTCAACGCTATTTTAGGTCGCCGCCGGGAAAAGGTAAATTTAGCCGGAACGAAAGTTACCGCCCGCCAACCGACCGGCGGTAAGGAGGAAAAATCCTGCTACGACCAGCGTTGATCCAAACAAGGCTGTTCTGCTCGAAAATACCGATATCCGCGCCGCAGCCATTCATCGTACGATATGAGTATGAAATTCGAAACTTCTAAGTTATATTACATATAATGGTACGATAAGCCTTGATATTGCTGCTTAAGATACCATTAAAGCTTCTCATATGGCCAAGAAAATAGACCTAAAGCCGATTAGTCAAGATTTGATCGTGAATCGCCTCAAATTCGAGAATCCGTGGTGGGTGACTGGCCACATCGACGAAGATTACAGTCGGTTGCAGCCGCGCCTATATTTTGGCGTCTTCTATTCGCTGATCGAAGAGACCGACATAAAGCGAGCCGTAGTATTGACCGGTCCCCGCCGTGTCGGCAAAACGGTGATGATGCACCAAGCGATAGCAAAACTCATGAAGACGGGTGTAACTGCTCATAAGATCTGCTTTATCGGGATCGACAACCCGATTTATCTAAATATTGGCCTGGAGCAACTTTTTCACGGCGCTCGCGAGGCGGTTGGAGGAAGCGACCCAAACGGCTGGTTCGTATTCTTTGACGAGATTCAGTATTTGAAGAACTGGGAGCAGCATTTGAAGGTCCTAGTCGATAGTTATCCGCACACGAAGTTCATTGTGTCCGGCTCAGCAGCAGCCGCGTTGAAGGTCAAAAGTGCCGAAAGCGGTGCTGGGCGATTCACGGATTTCATGTTGCCGCCTCTTACGTTCCGAGAATATATACACATCAAGAATTTTGACCACTTGATGCAGCCCATCAGAACTGAATGGAAGGGTCAGAAGATCCCCTCATTTAGGGCGCTCAATATCACCGAGGTAAACCGCCATTTTGTCGACTACATAAACTTTGGCGGTTATCCTGAGGTGATATTTTCTGAACGAATACGTGCGAATCCTAGTCGATATATCAAGAGCGATATCGTTGATAAAGTGCTGCTGCGCGATCTCCCGAGCTTGTACGGAATAAGAGACGTGCAGGAGCTGAACTCCTTCTTTACAACGCTTGCTTATTACAGCGGCAATGAGGTCTCGCTCGAAGCTCTTTCGTCGAGCAGCGGAGTCGATAAGAATCAACTGCGTAAATACTTGGAGTACCTGGAGGCCGCGTTTCTGATACGAGTGGTGCATCGTATTGATGACTCGGCAAAGCGCTTCCGACGGGCAACTGCCTACAAGGTGTTTCTCACCAATCCAAGTTTAAGGAGCGCACTATTTTCTCCGCTCCAACCAATCGATGAAGCAATGGGAAATATGGTCGAAACGGCAATCTTCTCTCAATGGCTGCCTCGAGATCGATTCACCCCGTGGTACGCGCGTTGGGCACGCGGAAACGTAAAGGGTGAAGTGGATATGGTCGGATTGGACGAAAAGAAGCTGAAACCGGTTTGGGCGGTCGAGGTTAAATGGAGTAACAGGTTCTTCGAGGATCCAAGGGGACTCAAGAGCCTTCTGCACTTTTGCAGCAATAATGAGCTTGAGTCTGCCGTTGTCACAACCATCGATAAGGAGGGGACTATCAACAATAAGGGCATTGCCCTGAACTTTATCCCGGCCGCGGTCTATGCTTATATTGTCGGTGAGAACACACTAAGGCAAAATTGGCGTAATAGGCTGCCAGAATTTCCGCGAGATTAGGACTGACAATACCGCCACGATGGATCCGGAAGGAAATGACAGGAGAATCCGCTATGAGAAAGACAAACTTCGCATTCCTAACTATATTTTTGTTGGCGGCAACGATCTTCATACCTGCGCAAACAAGAAAGCTGAATGTTCTTTACACGAACGATCTCCATTCGCACTTAGAACCGCTGATCGTTCCGTGGGTAAGCACGACGCGAAAGGTCGGCGGTTTTGCGAATATCGCAACGCTCGTCAAGCAGGAAAAAAAGGCGAACCCGAATACTGTCTATTTTGACGCAGGCGACTTTTTTGCCGGTCCGTATATGAGCATGCTCACGAAGGGCGAGGCCATCATCGATGCTGCGAACTCTCTCGGGCTTGACGCTGCCTGTGTCGGCAACCACGAATACGATTACGGTTGGGAGAATGCCTACAAGCAATTCCAACTTGCAAAATTCCCGCTTCTGAACGGCAATATTTTCGTCAAAGGCACCAATAAACTTCATTGGCCAAAGCCCTACATCATCAAGGAAGTAAACGGCATTCGGCTTGGGATAATCGGCCTGCATGAGAAGTTTGCTTTTGAGGACACGGTCGCACCGGTAATGATAAAAGGCGTCGAGGTGCGCGATGAGAAAGTTTACTTGCGAAAGTACATAAAAGAGCTTCAGCCAAAGACCGACCTGATCGTCCTGCTGATCCATATCGGCATCCCGGGCACACAATCGACCACGGGCGAGGCTGATGTGATACGCAATCACCAACACGATATCGACCTTGCGAAAGCGGTTCCCGGTGTTGACCTGATGATCACCGGTCACCCGCACAGCGGAACGCCGACGCCGATCGTTGCCAACGGCACGATCATCGTCTCGACGGACGCGTACACGATCGAGCTCGGCAAACTCGAGATCACATACGACAAGAAACTCGACAAGATCGTTGATTACAAGAACCACTACGGCTATCTCTATGACGACGAGGTAGAAGATGATCCGCAAATGGTCAGCGTCATCAACAAATGGAAAGATAAGCTGAAGGCGATCACGGATGAAAAGGTGACGACCGTAACGGCACCGATGACACGTTCCTATGGTCAAAGTTCGGCAATGGGAAATATGGTCGCGGATTCGATGCTTGCGGCCTATCCGGACTACGATCTCGCGGTGACCAACAGCGGAGGTTTGCGCGAGGACATCGATCCCGGAGTTGTTACGGTCGGCAAACTGATCTCGGTCTTTCCATTCCCGAACACTATTGTTCAGCTTGAGATAAAGGGGCGTTACCTTCGAGAGGCATTCGAGCACGGCGCGAGCTTGACTAACGGTATCCTTCAGGTGTCCAAGGGTGTCGAGATCGAATACGAAGAGACCGAACCGGTTGGCAAGCGCGTCATAGAATGCAGGATCAACGGCGTCCCACTCGATGACAACAAGACATATAAAGTATTGACCTCGAATTACTTAGCCGACGGCGGCGACGGCTTTTTTGCATTCGGCAAGGCGGATTCTTACAAGGCGACCGGCGTCGATATACTCGATGCGATGGTCAAATACCTGAAGACATTCAAAACCTACACGCCGAATCTGGAAGAACGAGTCGTAAGCGTCCGGACAATGAAGTAAGAGCCTTGATACGCGACGGCCTATTAGAGGAAGTTTGTCCAAAATGCGTAGACAAATGTCCTTCCACGCGATATCATCGTAATTGATGACGACCGAAGAAAAATTGAACAAAGAGATCGCGATCATCTTCGCGGGACGTGATTCAAAGAAGCGCGGGAAGGCTCCGACATATCACGAATTCCTTTCGGACAAGATGCTGATGATCTCCGTTATCCGGGCCGGAGTTCCGTATTCGCTATTTGCTTTGATAAAAGGCGTAACGCCTTTTAGCGATAGCGACTGGACGACTCTGCTTGATATCTCCAGCAAATCTCTACAGCGTCATAAGCAAACTGCAAAAAGCTTCAAGCCGATACATTCCGAAAAGATCATCGAGATGGCCGAGGTTACCGACTTCGGCAGAGAGGTCTTCGGCGATCCTGAGAAATTCAAGCTTTGGCTGAATACGCCGAGCTTCGCACTCGGGAACGTAAAGCCGGTCGAGCTCTTGCGAGATTCGTACGGCAAAGAATTGGTCATGGGTGAACTTAACAGGATCGCTCACGGAATTCTCGTCTGATGCAGCTTTTCAGGCTTACGCT
>JADYZI010000192.1 GCA_020853255.1 Acidobacteriota bacterium | reverse complement strand
TTATTGTGGCGAAAAACTCCTATCTTGGTATATCACGAATTTCGCGGGTTGAAGTTTCAAAATTTTAGTTGGTTTTACTGTAAATATGCAAATGCGGGCCGATTCCGGATCTTTGCCCATCCTTTGCATCTCTGCGGCCCGGCGGAAGAGAAAAATTTTCCCCAGAGCCGCGGAGACGCAAAGAAAACCGCAAAAACCGGAACCCGGGCAAGGTCGATTGCAAAGTTTTTGATGCGGTGGGCATCAATAATTTGTATTATTACTGTTGGGCCTAAGGCCGAAGTCCGCTAAGCCGCCTGATGAGAGATTGGATAGTTAACCAAACCAGCACCACACCGGACGATGTTGTTATGCGGTTCGACGCCGCGGGCAGGATCGCCGAACTCCAAGCCGCTGTAGAGAGCGTTATTCGCGGCAAGGAGGAAACCGTCAGGTTCGCACTTGTCGCTCTTTTTGCTAAGGGGCATCTGCTGATCGAAGATGTGCCGGGCATCGGTAAGACCACGCTTTCAAACGCATTGGCACGGGCGCTTGATCTTTCTATTCACCGCATTCAGTTTACGTCTGATCTATTGCCGTCCGATGTTATCGGCCTGTCGATCTTTGACCAGCACAACGGCGATTTTGTCTGGAAGCCGGGGCCGATCTTTTCAAATATCGTAATTGCCGACGAGATCAACCGGGCGACACCTAAAACGCAGTCAGCACTGCTCGAAGCAATGGCCGAGGAACAGGTTACGGTCGAAGGCATCTCTCGCGGGCTGCCGCTGCCTTTTATGGTTGTCGCCACGCAGAACCCGTCCGAGCACCACGGTACATACCCGTTGCCCGAATCTCAGCTTGACCGCTTTATGATGCGGTTGCACATGGGTTATCCAAGCCAGGACAATGAGCGAAAAATGCTCTTTGACCGAGCGGACGCGAACCCGCTCGACCTTGTGCATCCGGTCATGACCGGTTCTGATGTGCTTGAACTGCAAAAGCTGGCGTCGCAGGTCCGGGTTGACCCGGCGCTTGTCGATTATCTCCTCGACATCGTTGATGCAACCCGAACGTCTGAGCACCTCGAACTAGGTGTCAGTCCCCGCGGCAGCCTTGCACTCTACCGCTCCGCACAAGCGCTGGCGTTAATAGAAGCCCGAGACTACTGCATCGCCGACGACATCAAACGCCTCGTCATCCCGTGTTTTGCTCATAGGATCATCATCAATTCGCGTTCAGCCGGATTAAAAAATAAAACCCGCGAAGCTGAGCAGATATTGAATGAGATATTGCAGAAAGTTGCAGTGCCTATCTGAATTGAGCGGAAAGACTTGACGATCATCGGGTCAGAACCGGGAGCGGTAGCGACTGGGTTCTTTGTATCGCGATGCGGAACCCAGTCTCAAATGGCAGTTCTGACGAAGATGGCATACTCGCCTTTAACGGTCTGGTCGCCCGGCACCGAAAGCTAAAGACCGACCCATTTCATCAAAGGCCGGCCAAGTTCCATTTGGCGATCACTTCGTTCACAAAATTTGCGACCTTGTCGGTAACTTTTTTGTAATACTCATCGGCCTTTGCCTGATCGAATTTTGGGTAGCCCTGGCCTTTTTGATAGAGGCCGATCGAGGATGGGAATGGGACGGCGCTCCATGTGCCCGCGGTCGGGTATGGTGTCGCGAGTTCGGGCTTGTATTTTTCGGCGTGTACCAATGTCGGGTCGAGTGCCTGGATGAAAGCGGTTTCGTTCCAACCCGCGTGGCCGCCGTCCTCGCCGAAAACGGCCTTGGTCTCGTCGGACGCGAATGACCACCAATTGATGACCAGCGTTCGGACCTTTCGTTCGCCGGCAACCTCGGCAGCAACCGATTGCAGCACGGCCGTCTGGCCTCCGCCGTGGCCGTTCAGGATGATGATATTCTTGAAACCGTTTTTGGCCAGGCCCTCGAGTATCTGCTTGACGAAGGGACGATAGGCGGCCTCGTTGATCTGAAACGCTCCAGGATAAGCTTCCATCGAACCCGTGATGCCGTAGGGCAGCGTCGGCGCGATCATCGCGTTGACGCGGCGGGCGATGGTCTTTGCCATCCCGAACGGTGCGGTAATATCGGCCCCGTTGTTTATTACTCCATGCGGTTCAAGCGTGCCCGTCGGCAAGATCACGGTGTTGACCTTTGACGGCACCGCGTCGCGGAAATCCATCCAATTGATGCGTTCCATTTCACGCGTGGGCACAATGTCTTTTGTTGTTTGGCCTATTATTGCCGCAGGCAGCAGGGCGAGAGCAAAGAGAAGGATCAGGGTTTTCATAGTTGTTTTCCGTTCGTTATTCAAAGTAGTTTCGTCCCGCCAATTTTTCGGGCATCAGGTCGTCCGACTCGTTCTCGCCCTTTTTTCCGTACCCAAGGTCTTTCATCAGTTTGGTCGGAGCGTTTCGGATCTGCATCGGGACCGGCAGATTGCCGAATTTCTTTGCGTCGTCCATCGCACGCCCTATCGCGGTCGTCGAACCGCGGTCCTTCGCTGCGTTAGCCAGATATGCGACGCCGTGGGCAAGGTTGTGTGTGCATTCCGGCAGCCCGATGGTCTCTACCGCACGGAAAACAGCATTCGCAACGACCAGGGCCGTTGGCTGCGCCAGGCCGATGTCTTCGGACGCAAAGATGACCATTCTTCGGGCGATGAATTTCGGATCTTCGCCGGATTCGATCATTCTTGCCAGATAATACATCGCGGCGTTCGGTTTGCTCGCCCGCATCGATTTGATAAAGGCGCTCATAACGTTATAGTGCTCTTCGCCTTTTTTGTCATATCTGAGGAACTTGGATTGGAGTGTTTCCTTTAGCGTTTCAAGCGAGATGGTGTCATAAAGCCGTGCCGTATTCTCGATCATCGTGATCGCCTGGCGTGCATCGCCGTTTGCCATTTCAATAAGCCAGTCGCGGGCATCCGCGTTGAGGTCATAGCCGGTCCGCGCGATGATGGCGGCCATGTCTTCATCCGATAGCTCATTCAGGACGAACACGCGCAGCCGTGAAAGCAAGGCAGGGATCACCTCGAAGGAAGGATTTTCGGTAGTTGCACCGATCAGCACGAGCTCGCCGCTTTCCACAAACGGAAGCAGAAAATCCTGCTGCGCTTTATTAAAACGATGAATCTCGTCAAGGAACAAAACCCGCGGCCGGCCGTCGAGCGACGGTGTTTTTACGATGCGGCGAATATCTTCTTTGCCGGCCGAAACAGCGGAGAGCTCGTAAAATTCCGCGTTGATGGCATTTGCATAGATCCGCGCAAGCGTGGTTTTCCCCGTGCCAGGCGGGCCCCAAAGAACGAACGAAAATACGTGGCCCTGTTCAATCGCCAGCCTCAACGGCTTGCCCGTGCCGACAAGATGCCGCTGCCCGACATATTCATCAAGCATCGTCGGCCGTATCCGATTTGCAAGCGGTTCCATAGATCGCGGTTATTATATCGCGGATCCGGTCGTGCCGGCAGGAACGAGCCTTGCGGAGGTTATTTCAGCGTGGAGTCGAGCGAAGGAAGATTCAAATATCGCGAAAAAATGTATTTTCGTCCCGCTTGCGAATTTCTTTCCTGTACTCGTTCTTGACAACCGGAGGCTCGACCCACGAGGTCAATCGATCGTCGGCATATGGCTGTTGTTCGGAATGATCCCTTTGACCAATTCTTCTTCTACGGCTTGGCGAAAAAGCCGAAGAAGAAGATGGATGACAAACCCGGTCCTCAGATCCTTGAAAGCCTTCGGGTAGCGTTCAGGCGATCGCTATTTCATATTCATACCAAGGTTTTTGACCAGGAATCCGTAGATATCGGCTTGTTCCTGGATCACTTTTGAGGTTGGTTTACCGGCGCCGTGGCCGGCTTTGGTTTCTATGCGGATCAGGATCGGGGCGTTGCCGACCTGGGCATCCTGCAGGGTGGCTGCGTATTTGAAGCTGTGGGCAGGAAATACGCGGTCGTCGTGATCGGATGTCGTAACAAGTGTAGCCGGATATTTCGTTCCGGGCTTTATGTTGTGCAGCGGGGAATAAGCATAGAGCGCCTTGAACTCGGTAGCGTCATCTGGCGAGCCGTAATCCGATGTCCACGCCCAACCGATAGTGAACTTTGGAAAGCGGACCATATCCATCACACCTACCGCCGGCAGGGCCGCACCGAACAGATCGGGGCGTTGGTTAAGCACGGCACCGACCAGAAGGCCGCCGTTCGATCCGCCCTGGATGGCAAGCTTTGGCGTTGCGGTATATTTGTTTGCGATCAGCCATTCGCCGGCGGCGATGAAATCGTCGAACACGTTCTGCTTTTTCAGCTTGGCTCCATTCGCCCACCAGTCTTTGCCGTACTCGCTTCCGCCGCGGAGGCACGCAACCGCATAGACGCCGCCCATCTCAAGCCACGGCACCCGAGCAACGGAGAATCCCGGCGTTTGCGGAATATTAAAACCGCCGTAGCCATAAAGAATTGTCGGGTTCGCGCCGTTCCTTTTCAGGCCTTTTTTATAGGTCAGGAACATCGGCACGCGTGTGCCGTCCTTTGAATTGTAAAAGACCTGCTCGACCACATATTGCGAACCGTCAAATTTCACATTCGCCGTCCGGAACAGCTTGCTCTTGCCGGTCTTCATATCGTATCGATAGATCGTCGGCGGAGCGTTGTAGCTTGAGTAGGAATAGAATGTTTCGCTGTCGGTGCGTTTGCCGCCAAAACCACCGGCGGA
Organism: Acidobacteriota bacterium; assembly: GCA_020853255.1. The sequence continues at coordinate 204 of JADYZI010000192.1, read as the reverse complement.
CCCGATGCCCGGAAGCAGAACGTTACGAACGAATTTGCCGCTCGGCTCGTAGATCTTTATCACCGTGTGCGCATCCTGCAAATAATTGAGGACAAGCTGATCGTTGATAAAGCCGACGCCGTTCAGCGTTTCAGCCGATTCAGGGACAACATCGGTCCAGACAGGTTCTTTTGCCAAAACATCGACCTTTACGACCTTGCTTCG
>JADYZI010000191.1 GCA_020853255.1 Acidobacteriota bacterium | reverse complement strand
GACGGGCAAGGAGCCGAACCTGGATTATAGTCGGTCGAGATCGCGATGGCACATCCAGTGTCGATCATCTCGCGGGCATTGGCGAACACGGTCTTGCCGCCGCTGAAATTCTCTGTCGGGATCACGATGCCGATGGTGTCGCTGGCCGCGAGCAATTCGATCTCTGCCTCCGAGATCGCGTCGAGATGGTCGATCGAGGCCGCACCTTTCTCGATCGCAAGCCGCGATCCGCCAAGGTTCGTGAACTGATCGACGTGGGCTTTGATGCCATAGCCGAACGAGCTTGCAGTACCAAGAATTCGTTCTGTTTGTGAGCGATCGAACGCACCTTTCTCGGTAAAGACGTCGCAGAAGAATGGAATGTCCTTTGCCGAAAAACGCGAATTGGAATACCAATTCCAAGCGGCCGGAAGCATCTCGCTGCAGATCAGCTCAACGTAGCCATCGGGATCGCCCTTGAATTCGGGCGGGATCGTGTGTGCCGCCAGAAATGTCGGTACGACATCAACAGTGTGTTCGAGGTCGAGCCTTTCGATGACGCGCAGCATCTTTAGTTCGCTCCCAAGGTCGAGGCCGTACCCGGTCTTTATTTCCGCCGAGGTCGTTCCTGATCTGAGCATCTTGTCGAGCCGCCTTACGCCTAGCTCCACAAGTTCATCTTCAGACGCCGCACGCGTATTCGAGACCGTCGAAATAATGCCGCCTCCCGCAGCAAGGATATCAAGATAGTCAGCACCCTTTATCTTCAGCTCGAACTCGTTCAGCCGGTCGCCCGCGAAAACAATATGCGTATGTGGATCGACAAACCCCGGAGTTACGGCCTTCCCTCCGGCATCCACAATGTTCTCTGAGGAGAACTCAGTGAAGACCTCGTCTTCCGAGCCGACAGAAGCAAACTTTCCGTCGATGACAGCAACGGCGCCGTTGTCGATCAGTCCGACATCGCGCAGAGCGTTACGTCGTTTTGGGCCACCGGGAGAAGCACATGTAACCAGCTGCCCTATGTTTTTTATGATCAGATCGGCTTCCATCAAGAGATCTTTATCGTTACAGCACGCATTCTTAACATACTAAGTTTCCTTGGCTTTGGCACCTTTGGTGCTTGCACTTCTGCTCTAGCGGGTGTATTTTTGCACAGTTCCCCACAAGGAGAGTATCAATGCCACAGACGCAGCCTATGCCTGATCCTCAGCCGATCTGGCAGATAATGACCGGATTTCAATATTCAGCAGCTTACAGAACAGCGATCGAGCTAGAGCTTTTTACAAAGATCGCCGAAGGAAATACCACCGTCGCTAAACTTGCCGCGGCCTGCGGCGCCGCTGAAAAAGGCATCCGCGTATTGGCCGACGTCTTTACCGTGTTCGGCTTCTTAACAAAGAGCGGAGACGAGTATGGCCTCTCGGACGTTGCCGCCGCCTTTCTCGACAAGAATCGGCAAACATATATCGGGGCGAGTATCGAATTCCTCATGAGCGAAGCTCAGCTGAAAGGGTTCGCAGATCTGACGAATACCGTTCGTAACGGCGGTACCCGTACAGAAACGAATGCGTCGCTCGACTCGGAAAGCCCGATGTGGGTGAAGTTTGCAAAGGCGATGATGCCGCTAATGGTTCCGGCAGCGAATGGCATTGCCGCGAATCTCGGGTTTGAGAAGAACGCGGATCTGAAAGTGCTGGACATCGCAGCGGGGCATGGGATATTCGGCATCACAGTTGCCCAACAATATCCGAACGCACACATCTACGCGGTCGATTGGGCGAACGTCCTAACGGTCGCGACCGAGAACGCAAACCGGCTGGGTGTCACCGATCGGCATCATTTGATCGCGGGGAGTGCGTTCGATGTAGATTTCGGTGCAGATTATGACGCAGTGTTGATAACGAACTTCCTGCACCACTTCGATGCTGAGACGTGTACTACACTTTTGAAGAAGGTTTACGCGGCCCTCAAGCCCGGAGGAAAGGCGTTTACGCTCGAATTCATTCCAAACGACGATAGAGTTTCGCCGCCAGCTGAAGCCCTTTTCTCGCTCGTGATGCTTGCCGCAACGCCCTCAGGTGATGCCTATACCTTCAAGGAATTGGAGAAAATGTGCGTGGACGCGGGTTTCACTAATAACCACCACCAACCGTTGCCGCCAATGCCGCAGCATTTGGTGATATCGACGAAATAGTGGGAGCTAGAATGCCGTCTTCTGGAACCTTTTATGGATATCCGCCGTGGCCATGAGGGACGCCGAGCCGTACCACGGGATCAGATAGTAAAACAAGAATACAGGCTCAAGAAAATGCTGGATCGGACGCAAAATCTGTTGGAGCTTTCAAAATATCTCTTTCCTATAGGATCTATCCATACAGGGGAATGGAGATCTGATTGGCGGGTAGAGGCGGATATTTGGTCGCTAAGAAAGGCCTACGAAGCCCGGTTTCGTCAGAAGCAAGCTGCGCTTGCCGGCTATTGCGAAGACTTTTGCGTGACAAGGAGTGCTTCGGCCAATGCTAGCTTCCCTCCGGACGTCCTATAAGCAAGGCCGCGGCGTCCCCATCGCGTCAGTTGTGCGGGCGTATCGACCGATGTCGGCAGATTCACGGTTCCGATCGGTTGAAAGGTCGTCGTCCTGAACGCTTTAAGACTAGAGCCCATAACAAACAACACCCTCGAATTCCGCTTGTCAACCGCGATTCCGTCCGCGAAGCCGCCAAGCGAAAACATTCCGACCGGATTCCCGTTGGCTGCCTCCACGATCTTTCCGTTGCTTGCATACACACGTCCCGCGGAGTATCTGATCTTTAGACTGTACGCTCCAAAAGTATTCGGTTCGCTTGACGAGATATAGACACCATTCGAATCAATGTACAGTTGTCGAAATTGGAAACCCGACGTCTCGTTATTGTAGCCGTAAAGCGACGTTCCGTCGTCTCCGGCCTCTATTTCATTAGTTTCTGAGTTGGCTGATGTAATATTCGAAAGTTGGATGCCATTATCGAACAAGACGACTCCTTCATGGCGCGGGCTGCAGCATGTATCGCGACGAGAGACCGCAACGACATTCGGCCGACCGGGTATTGGTGCAATATCCTCTGCAATATAGGGGCCGTCATTGCCAATTCCAAGACTAATCGATATGTCTAAGGTGAGGCTCGCTAACACAAACCGTTTGACGGATGCAGCCCCGTCCACGCCAACGTAGAGGTATCTTCCGTCGTTAGTCATTGCGAGTTTATTCGGCTCACTACCGGCAAACACGCTGTTAACGATCGCACCTGTCTTTGGATCGATCACGATAAGATGATTACCATACTGCCCACCCGTGCTGGGAACTGAGGCGTAGAGCATTCCCGAGATCGGCGAATACGCGATATCATTGACACGCTGGTTTAGTTCGGTATAACTAAATAATTGCGGCCACGCTGAGGCTGTAAGCAGCAAAAGAGCCGCTATATTTCCAATTGTCCGAAGAATTGTACGTAAGGTTTTTGTTTTCATGAAGCGTAGAAGAGATCTGTGGGCTAGTCGGAAGGACAAGGGTATTATAGCATTTCAAAGAATTTCGTCGCAATGATTTTATTCCCGGACTATTTCTGAATGAAACGAATGATTACTTCTCCAACGGGTAGCGAACTTACTTGCAAGAGCTGGCTAATCGAAGCCGCTTACCGGATGATCCAGAATAATCTGGATCCGGAGGTTGCCTTTGATCCGGATAACCTTATTGTCTATGGGGGCCGTGGAAAGGCGGCTAGGAATTGGCAGAGCTTTGACGCGATCCTTCGGAGTTTGAAGGAACTCGAACCGGACGAGACATTGCTCGTGCAGTCGGGCAAGCCTGTCGGCGTGTTTAAAAGCCACGAGAACGCTCCGCGCGTCCTAATTGCGAACACCAATATCGTTCCCCATTGGGCGACCCAAGAGCAGTTCGATAAATACGAACGCGAAGGCCTGATGATGTACGGCCAGATGACCGCGGGTTCGTGGATTTACATCGGCACTCAGGGAATCTTGCAGGGCACCTATGAGACCTTTGCCTCGCTTGCGAGACAGCATGGTTGGGGCGACCTTTCCGGCAAACTTGTGCTCACCGCCGGCCTTGGCGAAATGGGCGGTGCTCAGGCTCAAGCGGTCACCTTCAACAACGGTGTAGCGATCTTGGTTGAAGTCGATCCGTGGCGTATCGAGAGGCGGCTCCAGCTCAAGCAGGTT
>JADYZI010000190.1 GCA_020853255.1 Acidobacteriota bacterium | reverse complement strand
TCATCAGATCATCGGCGGTCAGCGTCGGGTTCTTGATCAGGGCGATGGTCCCGCTCAACACCTCGGTCAGATTGTGCGGCGGGATCTTCGTCGCCATACCAACGGCGATACCTTCCGAACCGTTTACAAGCAGCAGCGGAACACGCGTCGGCAAGACGGTCGGTTCGCTTAGGCTGTCGTCATAGTTCGGCTGAAAATTTACGGTCTCCTTTTCGATGTCTGCCAGAACCTCGTTCGAGATCTTTGCCAGACGCACTTCGGTGTAACGCTGCGCCGCCGGGTTGTCGCCATCGATCGAGCCAAAGTTTCCCTGCCCATCGATCAACGGATACCGCATCGCAAAGTCCTGCGCCAACCGAACGATCGAATCGTATATGGCCGAGTCGCCATGGGGATGGTACTTACCCATCACATCGCCGACAGCACGGGCCGATTTTCTATACGGCTTGCCCGCAACATTCCCCTGCTCGAACATTCCGTACAGAATTCGGCGATGTACCGGTTTCAGGCCGTCGCGCACGTCCGGCAACGCACGGCCAATAATGACGGACATCGCGTAATCGAGATACGACCGGCGCATCTCATCTTCGATATTTATTTGGTTACGGTCTATTAATGAATCCATTTCTTAGTTGCTTTCCGAGTATTTCGGGCAAATTGACGGCTGGAAGATCGGTTGAATAAACAATTTAAAACACTTGAAACATCCTGCCATTTGGTGATACTCTTATTTTACAGGCTTCGCGCCTGAACCGCAACCGTCACGACCCGTTAACGCGACTCTTTCTAAAGCAACGTAAGCCCATATTTTTCCGTACTTTACCCTCACCGTTCCGTTCGGAAATGAAACGTTTTGCATGTCAACACTTCTAACCGAACCAACAGTCGAATCTGCCACCGAAAATGAGCCCCGTCGGCTTCCTCGGTATTCGCTTTCACTTCCCACAAAGGTCGAAGTGAAGGTTGACAATAAGTTCTCCTGGAACGAGATAACCAGATTGGAAGATGTTTCGGCGTTTGGCGCCGGATTCAACCTTAAACGGCCCGTGAAACGTGGCCGTCTCGTCCTGGTCTCAGCCCCGATGCCGCGCCAGCTTCGCTGCTTCGATTTTCTCGAACCGCAGTATAAAGTGTGGGCGCTGGTGCGCAAGTGCGTTCCGATCACCGAAGCTCCTGGTGCTGAACTGTATGCTGTTGGTGTCGCGTTTATAGGAAAAACGCCACCGGCGTCGTTCAATGAAAACCCGGCAAAACTTTACGATCTTTCGGTACGTGAGGAAGGCGGCCTTTGGCAGTTGGTCGATGCGGCCGCAAATCCGGACGAAAGCGACTTGCCGGCCTATGCCCGACGCCATACACGGTTCGCGATTCCTGAAACTCTGGTCGTCGAACTGCTCGACGAGAGCGGCGACGTTGCGGCAAGCGAAGTCACGGTGACCGAAAATGTAAGCCTTGGCGGTGCAGCGGTCTTTACATCGTTCAACGTCGAGGTGGGATCGTTCCTGCGTGTCAGAAGCGAGCGTCTGAACACATCGATCATATCGGTGGTCAGAGGAAAACGCTCCGGCCAGGACGGAATTGTGCGTTTACACGTTGAGTTCATCGATCATTTGTTCCCGCTCGAGGGCATTGAATGAACGCGAATTGAGTACTCTCATCTTTGGAGGTAGTCCAATGTCAGTCGAAGTGGAAGAAGAAATCGAAATAGCAATTGATACTGAAGCGGCCGTAATGATAGCGGTCGTCAAAATAAAGGACGAGGACGATAAACTTTGGAAGGAAGCCGCCGAAGTTATCAGTGTTTCTCCGACCGGCGCCGGATTTTACATGAAGCGCGAGTGCAAGGCGGGCAGACTTGTCTCAATGATGCTGCCGATCGAGCCAGAATTGCGGTTCTATGACCATGATAAAGAGCTTTATCGCGTATGGGGACTGGTCCAGCACTGTCATCGCCTAACCGACGACGATATCGGGTTTCATGTCGGCGTTGCCTTTATTGGCCCCAAGGCACCTGAAAGCTACAAGTCCGACCCCATGCAGAGCTACCGGATCGTCGGAATGACCGAAGATGGTATGTGGCGGGTAAGTGAAACCGCCAAGGAGTTCACACCCCGCAAGGACGCACGTTTTTACACCGCTGTCGATCACTATCTAGCCGTCGTTGACGCAAAGAACGTATCCTCGAAAGGCGAACGTACGACAACTGAGAACATAAGCAAGCACGGTGCCGCCGTACTAACGTCGCTCGACCTGCACGTTGGCGACCGTGTCAAGTTCATTAGCGAAAGCCACGATTTTTCAGGCATGGCGGTCGTCTGCAACCGAAGAAATTGTACGGACGGCAAGACACGCTTGAACCTTCAGTTTGTAGGAAGCACCTTTCCGGTAGAGCGCATTTCGATCACGGATACAAAGCCCGCGCCGGAAAAAGTACCGGCATAACTGGACGCCGCCGTCCCGGCGGCGTCACCTTTTTCCCGATCGCACAGTTTTCCAACCCTCGCTTTAGTTCCAAACAACAGTACGCTAATTCTTCCGTCCATCCGGCCGTCTTGCCGGTGGTATCAGGCCTTTCCTTCGAAGTTCGTAGAGTCTGCGGCGTTGGGCCGGAGTAAGGCTCTTGGGATCCGGATAACGTCCGGGCCCAAAGCCTGTGGGCGGAGGAACTCTGGGTGTCCTCGGCATCACGCCGTTTTCGTCAATGATCGTATCCGGTGTTTCGACCCGTCCATCCTTGACCTTCATATTGCCGATATAGACGGTCGGGTCATCTTCTGGACCTGTTATCTCTATTTTCGTCCGCTGATCGGCAGTAGTTCGCTTGTCGCCCTTGGGCGAAGGTTTTGACGGATTCTTGTCCGTTTCCACCTTTGCGGGCTGTTCTGCCGCCGCCGAGGCGGTCTCCGCCGGTTGTTCGGCGGCTGGTTCGGCCTGCGTCGCCATATTGGCTGCTGCGGCTGGCCGTTCGGCGGCCGGAAGGCCGTTTTGCGCATCACCCGCCCCATCTGCTGAAAACAAAACGTAAGTCCCCGCAGCGATCCCGCCGAGAAGCAGGAGCAGCGAAGCTGCTATAGCCGCAATTCTCAGAACAGGATTCCTGCCTGACACCGTTTGTTCGCCATTGAGCGGGCCCGCCGGACGGCTTGGGCGAACGGCCGTCTCTTCAGAAACATACACCGGAAGAACATCTGTTTTCGCACCCGCGATTCGCCCGGCGCCCGGGTGTGTGGCTCCAGGCATAAGCATCGTCTTTTGTGCTGTAATATCCACGCCCGGCGCCGTCGCAGCCGAACCCGGTCCGGCCATCTGGGCGTACGAGTTCATGTTTCCCAGCATATGCCGCATTTCGGCCGCAGATGCCGGCCGGAATGCGGCATTTAGATCAAGCGCGGAACGCAAAACTCCGGCGAATCCGGCCGGTATCTCACGATTCAAGATGTTTGCCTGGACGAGCGGGTCGGGCTGGTTCGACAACACCGCCATTGCCCGCGTGAGAGCGTCTTCCGGCGCGTGTCCGGTCGCAAGATGATAAAGCGTTGCCGCAAGCGAGTAAAGATCACTCCGCGGATCGGTACCAGTTCCCTGGATCTGCTCCAGCGACGCATAATTTCGCGAATAGCCGAAGATGCTCTTTGCCGCCGTATGAACGCCCGCGTCGGTCGGATTTCCCTTTGCAAGCCCGAAATCCAAAAGAATTATCTGGTCGCGCGTTGTCAACTTCAGATTTTGCGGCTTGATGTCGCGGTGAATCACCGGCATCGACTGGCCGTGCAAGAATTCAAGCGCATCCAAAAGCTG
>JADYZI010000189.1 GCA_020853255.1 Acidobacteriota bacterium | reverse complement strand
GGTACGATCACACCTGATTCGGCGGCCGCTGAATCGGGCCTGCAAAAGGGAGATCGCGTCATCGCGTTCAATGGCCAAACCGTCCGCAACAGCCAGGAACTGACCAATCAGATCCGTGAGAACAAGGACGCTCCGGCACTGCTTACGATCGAAAGGAACGGCCAGCGAAGCGAAATTCAAACCGCCGCCCGCTTGAGCGATGATGGTATCTATCGCCTCGGTATCGGATTCTCGACCGCAAATATCACTACGCGCGTACCGGTTGGCCTCGGCGGGGCGTGGTCTTTTGCCATTGAATCAAACCTTCGGATAATGCGGCTTACTGGCAAGGTCTTCGGCCAGATGTTCGCTGGCGAACGGTCGGTGAAAGACGCGGGCTTGGCCGGCCCGGTCGGCATAGTCCAGATAATCGCCAAGGTCGTGAACGAGATGGGCTTTGCCGGATTGGTGGGCATTCTGGCGGTCATCAGCCTGAACCTCGGTGTTTTCAACCTGCTCCCGATACCGCTGCTCGATGGCGGGCAAATATTGGTGCTTGGTATAGAAAAGGTCATGTCGTGGTTCGGAAGGACGCTGTCGATCGCGATCAGGGAAAAGATCCAGCTTGCGGGCCTGGCGGTTATCCTGCTGCTGATGGTGTTCACACTGTTCCTGGATATTTCGAAGTTTTTTTAACAAGTATTGACCACAGAGGCACAGAGACACGAAGTTGCGAGGTTGCGAACTTACGAAGTTTTGGATTCAAGCAGTTCTTTCTCAATTTTCTATGTGCCTCTGTGGTGAAATTCCAGTATGAAACGAGTTTCTAAGGCTGTCATGGTCCGTAACGTTCAGGTCGGCGGCGGTGCACCGGTCGCGGTGCAGTCAATGACTAAAACGGACACGACCGATGTTGACGGCACGCTCAAACAGATCGACGAGATGGTCGAGGCCGGATGTGAGATCGTCCGCATTGCCGTGCCGGATGACGATGCCGCGGCGGCGATGTATGAGATCCGCAAACGCACGGACGTTCCGATCGTCGCCGACATTCATTTTCACTACAAGCTCGCCCTAAAAGCCCTCGACGCCGGAATCGACAAACTCCGCATCAATCCCGGTAATATCGGCCACATTGACCGCGTCCGCGAGGTCGTTCGCGCGGCCGAAGCCCAAAAAGTTCCGATCCGTATCGGCGTAAACGGTGGTTCGCTTGAAAAGGACCTATTGAAAAAATACGGCTCGGCGACGGCCGAGGCAATGGTCGAATCAGGCATGCGGCATGTTCGCATTCTCGAAGACCTCGGTTTTACCGACACTATCATTTCGCTCAAGGCTTCTGACGTGAACCGAATGGTCGAGGCATATCGCCTGATGGCAAAACAGGTCGATTACCCGCTTCATCTCGGCGTGACCGAGGCTGGAACGCCATTCGGCGGCACGATCAAATCCGCGATCGGTTTAGGCGTTCTGCTTCACGAAGGCATCGGCGACACTATTCGCGTTAGCCTCGCGGCCGAGCCTCACGAAGAGGTCCGCGTCGGCTGGGAAATATTGAAATCGCTTGAGTTAAGAAAACGCGGTGTGACGGTCGTGGCCTGCCCGACGTGTGGCCGGTTGGACATCGACAATTTCGTCGAGATCGTCACCGAGGTCGAACGCCGCCTTGCCCATGTCGAAGAACCGCTGCATTTATCGATAATGGGCTGTGCCGTAAACGGCCCCGGCGAAGCTCACGATTCGCAGCTTGGTATCACTTTTGGCCGAAATGTCGGAATGATCTTCAAAGACGGCGTCCCCATGCGCCGCGTGTCAGGCGAGGATATTGTCGAAGAATTTGTAAAAGAAGTCGAAATGCTTCGAAAAGAAGGCTCCGCCGCAAAATCTCTCACCAAAGAAAAGCCGCTCGTCCAGATTAACTAGCGGCATTAACAATTGAATCGGAAGTATTTACTTTGTGGCCTTCGTGTCTTCAACTTCGTGCTCTTTGTGGTAAAAAAAACCGTTAACACAAAGGGCTCAAAGCGAAGACACAAAGACCGCAAAGAACAAGAGATCTTCCTCTACGGGTACAAAAAAGTAAACGGATAAAACGGCAGATTCCGAACAACTCCGAACGCAATCAACAGCCCCAGCAGTCCAAAAAGAAACTTCGGCGTCGCTTCAAGCCTGATCAACGATTTCCCGCGGACGGCAACCCAAAACAGCGAGACGATCACAAACCCGAACACGATCACCCATAGCGGGATGAGCGCATTAAAATCAAGTGCCGTTAAAACATCGCCATGAAAGAGCGCATGAAACCCGCGGGTCAAACCACAGCCCGGACAGGCAAATCCCGTGTAAGCGTACAATGGACAAACCGGAAAGAAATTAAACTTGCTCGGGTCAAAATACCAGACCAGGCCCGAGCCAGCGGTCACCGAGGTCAAGCCAAAAGCGGCCAACACCCGCTCCTGCGGAAATCGGCCGCCAAGTTCGTCACGTGAAACTTCCACGTTCTCGATTCTACTACTATTTGCTTTCGCCGTCAGGCGCCACGAAATTATAAATGATCACGCCGCTTACCTTCACAGGATCACCGCTCAATAATGTCGGCGAAAATTTCGCACCTCGCGCCGCCTCGACCGCCGCCGCCCGCAGCAGCGGATGACCGGCGACGGGCTGCGCCGAGATCACTTCGCCTGACTCGCCTATCACAACCTGGACAGTCACCGCGCCAGAGGCACGCACCGCTCTTGCGGCGGGTGGATACGGCGGCAGCGGAAGGCTAACGGCCTTGCCGTTCAGCACTCCGCCAGAGATGGTCTTCACTCCAGTTGTCGTAACCGGCTGCTTCACCGCGGCAAAGTTGTAAACGATCATGCCCTTCACCTTTACGGGCACGCCGTTGAGCATTGTCGGTGAAAATTTCGCGGCCAGTGCAGCCTGCCGCGCGGCATCGGCCAACAGCGGGTTGACCGGTTCCATCTCGACGTTCTCGGCCTTCCCGTCGGCACTTTGGGTTACGCGGCCAAGCCGTCCGCCAAAGATCTCGGCCGAGATCACATTTCCCAATTCATCTATCAGAACAATCACACGGACCGTGCCTTCCATGCCGGCGGCCTTGGCCTCTTCGGAATACACAGGTTTTGGCAATTTGATCGCTTTGCCGTTGAGTACTCCGCCGTTTATTTCTCTCGGTGCGTCGGTCTGGGCCAGAACGAACGCGGCGGACGACAGAACGAAAGAGAGTGCGAACAGGATCAAGCCAATTCGTTTCATACTGTTTTCTCCTCGAAATTTAGTATCAGCAAACTTCGCCTTGACGTATTAGACACCATCGGGCCGCAAAAGTTCCAGAGAAATTTTTGCCCGGTCGGCGCGTGAGGTATTCGCGGGCCTAGGCCGCCATCGAGGTAAACAAAGTGTCGGCGGCGAGTTTGCGGTTAATGTTCACAACAAAACGTTCACGCATCAGTTCGATCTCGGTCATCACATTAGACAAATGCTTTGCCTCGGTGTTTTCGGCGATCCTCGCCAGTTCGCGGCTGATATCGATGTGAACCAGATCTTCGCCGCCCAGCGAGATCGTCCAAATATCGCGCAGCAGTGTCATCAGCAGGTCAAGATCGTCTTCGAAAAAGTCTTTGTTCTTTGCCTCAGCCGACAATTCCGCGGCCCGAACCGCACTCACAAGATCACGACGCGTGAACACCTCATCAAGCGTACTCGCAAGTTCGTCGCGGCGTTTGCGGGCCCGGTCAATATCCATCGACAAGGCACGCCCGACGCTTCCATGCGAGATCAGAGCCGCAAGCCGTGCCGCATCTTCGCCGACCGAACCCAGCCCGTTCAAATGCTTTTCAACAAGCCCAGTCGGAACTGGAGCAAATCTGAAGATCTGGCATCGCGATCTGATCGTTGATAAAAGCGCGTCGGGACGCGAAGTTATAAGAATGATGCGGGATGTCGATGCAGGTTCTTCCAGTGTTTTAAGCAATGCATTGGCGGACGCCGGGTTCATTTTGTCCGCATCATCGATAATGAACGTGCGGCCGCGGCCCTCGTTGGGGTGAAAATAGGCCTCACGTTCCAGATCGCGGATCGCATCAACGGCTATCTGCCTTTTTATGGTGGTCACAAGGGCCACATCCGGGTGATGGCTGGGGACCACCTTCTTATAAGCATCTTTAGCGTCCGGTTTCGGAAACTCGAATTGGCCCGCCCGCACGCACGCCGGACACACGCCGCATGCGTCGCTTTCATGGGTTGTGCAAATGAACGATCTTCCGACTTCCAATGCGAACAGCCGTTTACCAATTCCCTCCGGCCCGGCAAACAGCATCGCATTCGGCAGCCGCCCGTTCGACCGAAGCCGTTTGAGAATTTGCTTCAGCTCCTCATTTCCGAGAATTCCGGTAAACATAGTAGTAGCGCTTCGATCTTTCGCACCGAGCCAGCGACTCGATCACTTAGGGCCTTTCAGTACCCGCAATCGTATTGGCGAAGAAGATGGGCCAAGAAGGTCTCCGATCCCTTTCTTGTTCCAAAATTCAGATTTTCTTCATCTTATTCTGTGGCTGGTAAGTCTTTACCACTGAAGAAGATGAAGAAACGCAAGGAATAAGATGAACAAGAGTCGGCGTCCACAGAGCGCCTGTCAATCGACTTTTCAGACTCCTACTTCTCTAAGCGGTTTCGCGACTTGGCAGCTTTTCCACTAACGGGTTCACTATCTCCAAAACGCTGGCCTGGATCTCTTCAACCGAGCGATCTCCGTCAATGATGCGAAAGCGGTCAGGTTCCCTTTCTGCTATCTCTAGATACGCCTTTCGTACCCGTCCATAGAAATCCGCGGTTTCGGCATCCATCCGATTGACCTGTTCGCCGGTCTCGGTGCGTGACCGAGTCCTTTCAAGAGCGGTATCTTCCGAGATATCAAAGAAAAGCGTCAGGTCCGGCTTTAGCCCACCGGTCGCGAGTTGGATGATCTGGTTTACGACCGCTTCAGGAAAACCACGGCCCGCGCCCTGATAGGCAAAGGTTGCGTCGGCGTAGCGGTCGGAGATAACGATCCGGCCTTCATTCAAGGCGGGCCTGATCAGCAATTCGACATGCTGGGCGCGGTCAGCGGCGAACAGCAGTAATTCGGCGATCGGGGCTACGGTTTCCTCGGTTTCGAGGAACGCCTCGCGCAACCGACGGCCGAGCGGTGTGCCGCCCGGTTCGCGTGTAGATAGGCAATCGACGCCGCGCGAACGCAACGCGCCCGTCAGCATCCGCAGTTGGGTAGATTTCCCGCTGCCGTCGATCCCCTCGAAAGTGATGAATTTTCCGAGCAAAACTTATTACGCCGCGACAGAAGGATCGAGCGACTTTCTTTCCTGCGAGATGGTTGAGATAGAGTGCTTAAAGATCAAGACATCTTGCCCTCCAACATCCAGCATGACCGAAAATTTATCAAAACTCTTGATCCGTCCGGACAAGGTCGACCCCGGCAACAAATGGACCACGACAGTTGCCTTTTCTCGCCGCGTCGAATTTAAAAAAGCATCCTGAATGTTTTGGGCGGGCTGTTTTTCCATAACATTTGTTCGTACAGGGAGCCGGTAATTATTAAGACGAATCAGAGTATAACAGATTTGATGCGCGAAACAAGTTTTTTTGTTGCGGATGCCCGAAAACAATACGCTCATAAGTTATACATCTTAAAGATTTTAGGCATTTTCCTCCGCGCGATGTGCAAAATTCAGCGCTTCGGACACCACTTTCGCCTCGCTCCCAAAGCCTTTTAGCCAAAGCCCGACACTATCGCTTCTAAACCACGTTTGCTGTCTTTTTGAATAGTTTCTCACGTCCTGTTTTGTCTTTTCTATCGCGTTTGCCAGAGATCTTTCACCGCGCAAATACTCGCAGGCCCGTCGATAGCCATGCGACCCAAGTGCGTTTGTTGCGTCGCTGATGCCAGCTTGCCTGAGCCGCTTTACCTCGTCCACCAGCCCGGCGGCAAAATGCATTTCGGCCCGCTCATCGATCCGTCGATAAAGCTCATCGCGCGGCGGGTCAAGAACGAACAGCATCAAACGATCAGCGATGGCCGACCGAGGCGGCCGTTTCGCCTGCCTCACGGAAAGCCGCTCACCGGTTTGAATGAACACCTCGATGGCGCGGATAACGCGAACATGATCACGCGGCGCAAGGCCGCCCGCCATCGCCGGATCAAGCCGGGCCAGAATTCGGTGCAAATGTTCTGCCCCGCGTTTTGCATGAAGTTTCCGAAGCCGCTCACGCAGCATCTCATCCGTCTTTGGACTATCGAAAAGCGGCTGCAATAAAGTTCTGAGATAAAATCCCGTCCCGCCGACCAATATCGGCGTCCGCCCGCGTTCCTCGATCTCGGCTATCACGCCCTCGGCATCGCGTGCCCAATCGGCGGCCGTGCAATTTATCCGCGGATCGACATAGTCAAGCAAATGATGCGGAACACCCTGCATCTCTTCCGCCGAAGGCTTGGCCGTCGCTATCTCGATCTCGCGGTAAACCTGCACCGAATCAAAATTCACCACCT
>JADYZI010000188.1 GCA_020853255.1 Acidobacteriota bacterium | reverse complement strand
GTTTCATCGCGCCACGCGCCGATGTGGATATGGGGAACGCGGCTAAAACCGTTGTTGCCGACCTTTGCAAACGCCTGGCCGGCTTTCACCTTATCGCCCTCTTTCACCTTGATCTGCTGCAGGTGGCCGATCATAACCATCGTTCCGTCATCGCGTTTGAAGATGACCATCGATGCGGGGCCGCTGCCCATCTTGCCAGGCTTGTTGACCACCGGATTGACATTTACTTTGAAAACGGTCGCGTCGAACGGGGCGAGCACATCCTGCCCCCAGGAGTACCAATCTTCGTTGGCGGCACCGTTGGTCTTGTAAAACTTCAGAAAGCCGGTGTCGCCGTTTATATCGCCGCCCTCGACCTGACAATCGCTGCCGAGCGCGTCGCCTAGATATGGAAGCTGCCCTTCCCAATGTTCTGCGCACGTGAAATCAGCCGCGAACAAAGGGTATATCGTCACTTCTCCGATAGGAGTTTCCTGCCCGGATCGCGGCGCCTTTTCCGGCACTTGCGCTGTGGCGGCAACCGTCAGAAGCAATAGAACAATACTCACGATAAATATGCGCATAATTTGTCGTCTCCACGGCTAAAACACCGCCGGAGACAAGATCGTGACAACCTTTCAAAAAAAGGTTCATTTCTCGAACGAATATTACCGAAGCAAGTTCGGCCTGAACGAATTGTTAGGTGTGTGCTCAACTGCGGTCAACGATCATACTGATCTTCCCTGCCGTAAAGGAAAACTCCGATTGACCTTGCAGATCCAGGACGGTCCCGGCGGAGGGGCCATCAGGTAGGTCAGCTGCGAGGGTGCCGCGGTAAGCAATATTAGCAATGGCAGAGTCTTGGTTGATCGTCAGCTTGGTGATGCGCTGCTCGCGCTCAGAAAACAAGGACTTGGACTTATCGGCGAGCCCCCTGAACTCGTCTATGCCGTTTGTAGTGTCGGTAAGCTGCCCACCGGAGTAGTTCTCAAAGCGAATATCCGATGACAGGAGCCTAAGCATGCCGTCGATGTCAAAGGAGTTGTAAGCGACCACGTAACGGTTAATCAACTGTTCTTTTTCTGAGTTGGTCATGATCTCTACATGCACACCAAACGCCCGAACTTGGCCGCCGACAGCCCGCATAGCTTGGTGACGGTCGGCTGGAGCGACTTATTGGGCGGCAGACTCCACCGCCGCCATGAACTGCCTAAGCTTGACCTCGTCTAGCCTTCCGTCCGTACGCACTCCTGTGCATAGATCAAGCCCGAAGGGCCGAACAGAATGGATGGCATCGATTACGTTGCCCGGATGCAACCCACCGGCGAGGAAAACGGGCACAGGTGACTGTTCCACGATCTGTGCGCTCAAAGACCAATCGTGCGTGCGACCAGTACCGCCGAGTTCTTTGACCGCCAAGGCCTGATTGCCGGAATCCAGAAGTAACGCATCTACCTCATGGGCCGCCGACACGGCTTCATTAACTGATGCCTCGTTGGTAACGTGAACCACCTGTACCAGGGAAACTCCCGGAAGGAGCTTGCGCAGCGCTGCGTGCCCGTGTTGCGGCAGACGATCGCAGATTTGAATCGTGGTGGTTCTGCAGCGGCGGTGCTGTACAGCAATTTCCGCAGGGTCGGTACGGCTCGTGAGCAGGAAAGTTCCAATTGGCGGCGGTACCGTAACCGCAATCTCGGAGATGCGACGCTCTGAAACAACACCCGGACCGCTGGGCATTGCGGACACCAGTCCGAGCGCCGATGCACCGTAGCGGATGGCAAGCGCCGCCTCCTCGACGGAACTGATACAGCATATTTTGACGCGAATCATCTACTATCCCTTGCTCCTGCCGCCCAACGCCTGAGCTCACCCGCTGCAACGGTCGAGCTTGGCGAGATGCCTGGGTTAATTTACCTTTTGCACGCCTTCTAAGCGGGCGAGTTTTACGTCAAAGGTGCCGAGCGGAGTGTGTCCGTGTCGTCGAGCGGTAGCGAGAATAAGACAGTCAGAAAAATCAACGCCTTTGTGAGCTCGAAAAAGCATTGCGGCGTCCGCAACCGATTCGCTATCCTGAACCGTCAATGACCTATTCGACAGCAACGTCTCGACCGCTCGCAGCAGCGCGTTCCTGTCCAGTTCGTAGAACGACGCAAGAACCCAAACCGTCTCCGCGAGAACCAAATGAGATATCCAGGCTCCGCCCGCAATAAAGGCTTTCGCTCGGGCAGTCTGCCTTGGATCGTCGGCAACAAATAGCCTCACCAAAAGGTTGGTGTCAACGGCCCGCATGTTTCTTTCGCAAATAAGCGTCGATCGCCTTGTCTATTTCATCAATGCTGATCGGCTTCGGTGGACCATCAGGGAATACATTCTTGTGAAGATCATCAAGATCGTATTCGGTGGCCTTCTTGACCGTTACAGAAGCATCATCCCCTTCGTCCTCCCACTCGATGACGGATCCCGGAATAAGGCCGAGCTTCTTTCTGATCGGCGCTGGAACTGATATTTGGCCCTGCGCAGTAATTTTCGACCGGATCGTTCTCATATCGCGATAGTAAATGCATTACCGCGGTAATGTCAAGACTGTAAACTATGCGGATAGTCGCGAATTAGTATAATCTCTTATTCGTGTTTTTCGTGTATTTCGCGGGCACAATTCTTATGAACGGACAGATCACAGAATTCATCAAGCATCACTATCGGCATTTTAATTCGGCGGCGTTGATAGACGCTTCGGAAGGTTACGTCAG
>JADYZI010000187.1 GCA_020853255.1 Acidobacteriota bacterium | reverse complement strand
TCGGTCGCGAGGACGGCGGTGCGGTAGTGCTCGAGCTCTTCCGGCAGACGCGTATCAAAGAATTCCGTCAGCAGATCGGCGGCCGAAATGAATCTCTTTTCATTCTCCGGCCCAAGTGCGTCTGCCAAAAACCGATAGCCGTCAAATGTCAGCCCGCTCTGCTGTCCGCGCGTTCCGCCAATGTTCAAAGCGATTGTCTTTGGATTTCGCCCATCGACCAATTTCCTCAATTCATCGCCAAACTTATCACGCGCGGGAAGCACCATTCGATAATGATTCTTCAGCCGTTCCTCAGCGTACCGCACCAACGCCACACGTTCGATCCGCTCGCCCTGATCGATAAAAACAAACACATCCCGCCGGCCGACGATCGGGATCATCGGCGTAATATGCGGCGTCACCGGGTCAGTGTGAAACTCCTCATTCACCACTATCCACATCTCAACCCCATGCCGCTTCATCATCGGCAGCATCAGAGAGCCAAGCCGCTTTTTTAGCCACATCTCTTGAGCTTCGGCCTGTTCACGCTGAGCAAGCAGTTTCGGCATCGGCGGAATTGACTTGTCAGTACGGTTTTGAGCCGTGGCCCCGTAAAATAGGAAGACGATGGCTAAGAGCATCATGGATAATTTCGATTGCATAACAGCTTATATGGACTTTAATGGAAGAATAGTATCATTCATGACCTACTTTGCCTCATTGCCCATCATCCCGCCCTTCGACTTATACCTCAGTTTACGTTTAAAATTGAAAAGAGTTTTGACACGGCTTCTCAGGCGTGGGCTTCCGCATACGGGATAACAACGCGACAGATCTCAGTTTTGGAGAACAAATGAAAAGCAACATATTCAAACGCAATCTATTTCACACAGCGGCCGGTATTGTGCTTGGCCTCACTTTTTGTTTTGGCACTGCCAGCGGACAGACGACGCCGCAGACGCATGACGAGTTCGTTCAGGCCGGCAAGGAAGCGGCATCAAAGGGCGATTTTAAGACCGCCGCAAATTGGTATTCAAAGGCGATCGAGGTTCAGCCGGACGATTACGACATCATCTTTGCCCGTGCGGGTTGTTATGGAGTTTTGGGGGAACATGACGAGGCGATAAAGGATCTAAATACGATCCTCAAAGCAAAACCGGACGCGATCGGAGTTCTCCGTTTCCGCGGCCAGGTTTACAACGGTAGGAATGACTGGAAAAAAGGATTTAATGACGCCGACGCACTTTTGAAACTTGATCCAAACGATGCTGATGGATACCAGATCCGCGGTTTGGCGCAGGCCGGAATGAAAAAGTGTGCCGAGGCCGAGGCAGATCTCGCAATCGCCATCCGCCTTTCACCCAACAACCACATGAACTACACCGTCCGCTCCGCCATCTACGCCGAACAAGGCAAGGCTGCCCAAGCACAGGCCGACAAACTGACAGCGGAACGGCTCAAGGCCCCTCGGTAACAACCTGACCCGTTGGCAAAGGTCCAGATTCAGATTTATAATCTGAACGTAGTCCGGTAATTAACTATGACCTACATCAGATCAACATTCCGCCACCCGGCGTTGCCGAAGAACGACCTTGGGTTCACGGTGGATTATTACGAAGGTTCGCTTTCGACGCTCTGTGCCGGATGCGGGCATGATTCTATCAACGCTGCGATCGTCGAGGCGTGCTGGCAGATGAATATCGAGCCGCACAAGGTCGCGAAGCTTTCGGGCATTGGATGTTCTTCAAAATCGCCGGCCTACTTTTTGTCGAATTCGCACGGCTTCAATTCGGTCCACGGACGCATGCCAAGTGTGGCGACCGGTGCGAATTTGGCGAACCGCGACCTGATCTACCTCGGAGTTTCGGGCGACGGCGATACTGCGTCGATCGGCATGGGCCAGTTTGTCCACGTTGTCAGGCGAAACCTGAATATGGTTTACCTCGTGATGAACAACGGCTGTTACGGACTGACAAAAGGCCAGGATTCGGCAACGGCCGATGTTGGTTCTGTCAACAAATCCGGACACGAAAATCTGTTCGCCGCCATTGATCTTTCAAGCCTGGCGATCGAACTCGGAGCTACATTTGTCGCTCAAAGCTTTTCGGGCGATAAGGAGCAACTTGTTCCGCTGCTCATGGCCGCCATGCGGCATAACGGCTTTGCTTTCCTGAACGTTATTTCACCGTGTGTTACATTCAATAACAACACTGGCTCGACAAAATCATACGATTACGTTCGCGAGCATGTTGCGGCAACTGCGACTGTCGATTTTGTGCCGATAATGCGCGAAATAACCGCGACATATGAGGCAGGTTCGGTCAAGGACCTGACGATGCACGATGGCTCGGTCATACATTTGAACAAGTTGCAAAAAGATTGGGACCCGACCGATCGGCTCTCGGCGACAAACGCGGTGCGCTATGCAAAACGGCGTGGTGAGATACTTACTGGCCTCCTCTATATCAACGAGAATTCGACCGATCTCCACGGCTTGATAGATACGACCCAGCGTCCCTTAAATTCGCTCACAGAGGGCGACGTTTGCCCGGGCAATTCGGTCTTGGAATCGATCAACAACTCCCTCCGATAGAAAAACGTCCGGCAGGCCGGAAATACGACAGGCGCGGCCGAGTGCGGAGTTTTCTGCACACGCCCGCGTATTTCTTCACGGCAACCGCCCGTGCTGCTGAGAACAGCCGGCCAAAGTCTTCGCTAAGCAATTGAATATAAAAGAATAACTGTTCTCACCGGCGTGGCATCCTTTGGCACCTATCTTGCACGATTTAGTATCAGAATGTCCACAATCGCTGATCAGTGGGGCTCGGGTAGTTTCGGCACAGGGGGCGTTCGCCGGGTTGTAGGCAGATTTATCGGAGACCCGGTCGGGCCGACGCTCATTGTCGTGGGCAGTATTCACGGGAATGAACCAAGCGGCGGCCTTGCGATCGAGCAAACGGCCCGTTCTATTCGGAACAAGAACATTCCGCTTCACGGTCGTGTGTTTCTACTAACGGGCAATCTGGACGCCGTTCAGCAACGCAAACGCTACATCGATGCTGACCTGAATCGACGATGGACGCGGGAGAATATCGTACGCAACACGTCGCCGCCGCGGCCGCCGTTTACGATCTCTGAAGACCGTGAGCAGCATGAACTTCTAACGATATTTCGTGACATTCTTCGGACCGCCGCAGATGAGGTCTATGTGCTCGATCTGCACTCTACCTCTGCGGATGGTGTGCCGTTTGCGACTGTTGGCGACACAATGCGGAACCGACGATTTGC
This sequence comes from Acidobacteriota bacterium, assembly GCA_020853255.1. The sequence goes on along the minus strand of JADYZI010000187.1, from coordinate 17,289 downwards.
AATGAGGTTCCCGATCAACATCGTTCTTGGTATCGAAGAAGAACTTGAGGGAACAATGCTTGAATTCCTCAACAACGAGGGAGCGGTCACGCTTGGTTTTGAAGCCGGCCGGCACGACGCGACGGGTTCTGTTGCCAATCACGAAGCTCTCATCCAGGCGGCGCTGGTAAACACCGGTATTGTTCAAATGGGCGACTGTCCTCGATATGAAGAGTTTCTGGAGCGATTGAAGAAAGTGACGGGTGTTCAACGCATTTTCGAGGTTCGTCACCGGGAACCTGTTGTATCAACCGATAACTTTCAAATGTATCCCGGCTTTAAGAACTTTGATAGTGTCAGAAAGGGCCAGGCCCTAGCGGCGAATTCTCGCGGCGAGATCCGGTCGCCAGAAAAAGGAATGATCATGATGCCGCTTTATCAGAAGCAAGGAGAAGACGGTTTCTTTATCATTCGCGAAGTGGCGAGATTCTGGCTGTGGCTTTCGGCAGTCCTCCGGGCGCTGGATATTGCCAGGTTTGTCGCACTGCTGCCTGGCGTGACGAAACACCCGAAGCGGCCGGAGCATTTGCAGGTGAACACACGCATCGCTCGCTTGTTCCCACTTCAAATATTCCATCTGCTCGGTTTTCGCAAGCTCCGATGGATGCACAAATTTCTGGTCGTTAGTCGTCGTCGTTTTGATACGCAAAGCCCGTTTAGGCACAGGGAGACACACAATGGGTGAAAAGAATGTTACCGAAGAAATCGGCGAATCCCAGCTCAGGAATTTCACACGTGCCGTATTAAACGATCTTCAGGCTTTGAATCTCATGTTCTCAAACGGCCGGCTAGAAGAAGATGTCCGAAGGATAGGAGCCGAGCAGGAACTTTTTCTTGTCGACTCAACGCTCCATCCCGCGCCGGTCGTACTTGATATTATCAAAGCCGCAAAGGACGGCCGACTGACGACCGAGATAGGCCGATTTAATCTCGAAGCCAATCTGACACCTCGGGAGTTCACAGATACCTGTCTGCGAGATATGGAAAGTGAGCTGTACGAGATCCTTGGAATTGTCAGGGCGGCGGCGGCCGAATTAGATGTCGGAGTTGTTCTCGCGGGTATTTTGCCAACGATCCAGCGTTCCGATCTGACGGAGGCGAATCTAACCCCAAGCCCCCGTTACCAAGAGCTGAATCGCGTTGTAACAAAACTCCATGGTGACAAGAGGGAAGTCTATATTAAAGGTATTGATGAGCTTCAGTTGAAGTTGAGCGATACCTTCATCGAGTTCTGCAACACGAGTTTTCAGGTACATCTTCAGGTTGGAGCGCGTGAATTCTCGCGGCACTATAATTGGGCGCAGGCAATTGCCGGCCCTGTTTTGGCCCCTGCGGTGAACTCCCCTATCCTACTAAACCGGCGGCTTTGGCACGAAACCCGCTTGGCCCTATTCCAACATGCTATCGACACCAGATCGCCTATACACCGGCGGCGGGCCCAAACGCCTCGTGTAAATTTCGGGGATGCCTGGATTGGCGAGAATGTACTTGAAATGCTCCATGATGATGCGGTCCGATTCCGTATTCTGCTCACACAATTGAATGAGGAAGATTCGCTCAAGGTAGTCGAGGCGGAAGGCATTCCACAGCTTTTCGCATGGCGCCTTCACAATGGTACTGTCTGGCGGTGGAACCGGGCCTGCTACGGCATTGTAAACGGAAAGCCAGGGTTGCGGATCGAGGCACGTTTTCTTCCATCGGGGCCTTCGGTGGCTGATGAGATAGCAAATGCCGCCCTTTTCCTGGGGTTGATGGCCGCACTTCCTGAAGAATTCGGTGATGTGGCCAAGCTTATGCCATTCGAGACGGCCAAGACCAATTTCTTTAACGCGGCACGATATGGGATAAACTCCCAGACAGTTTGGATAGACGGGGCTAGCCGACGCGCGGGCCGTCTTGTATTGGAGGAATTGCTTCCGAGGGCGCGTCGAGGGTTGGCATCATCCGGAATCAATGCGGCTGATATCGACAGGTTTCTCGGGATCATTGATAAACGTGTCCGAGCAGAAAAGACCGGATCGCAGTGGATGCTGGACTCCATCGCCCGAATGGATCGCAGCGCAAAGCCCAACGTGAAGATGAGAAGCCTAACTGCGGCCATGAAGGCGAATCAGGAAAAAGGGATCCCGCTCCACGAGTGGGAACTCGCGGATATTCCGCCGCATTCGGATTGGATCGATAACTATAGGACACTCGAGCAGTTCATGAGTACTGACCTGTTCACGGTTCGGCCTGAGGACATTATTGATCTTGCGGCCAGCCTTATGCACTGGAAGCATATTCGCCACGTGCCGGTCGAAAATGACGACGGCGAGCTGGTCGGGCTGCTCTCACATCGAGATCTGCTCGAACTCCTATCGCTTGACCGGATGGGGCGGAGCGATACGATCGCAGTTCGCGATGTAATGCGTACAAACCTGATAACCGTTCCGCCTGAAGCTTCGGCCGTCGAAGCCCTTAGGCTGATGCGCGATCACGGGATCGGATGTTTGCCTGTCGTGAGCGGGAATTTACTGGTCGGAATGATCACCGCACATGACTTTCTTACCGTATCAACCCGGCTTTTTGAGGAAAAATTGGCCGAGTATTTTTACCGAGATCGGTTCGCTGGCAAATCGTTACGCCCCCATGACGCGAAGGCAGCCAAGGTTTCGGCCAAGGAGAGCTAAAGCGTGGCACATATCAGAAGATGCATTGCGAAAGTATCTCGACTAGCGGCGTTCCAAAGAACGGCTTGGGCCAGGCCCGAGTATGCGCTTTGGATCATATTGCAACGACCGATCTTAGACTAGGTCTCTTCTGTAGACCGAGGGCATAGCCAATGTCACAAGAACCACGATTCATCGATGCGGCAGGAGCACATCTGCCCGAAGGAAACGGGAAAAAGCGCCAAAAGAAGCGGCGCCTCACGGAGATTCCCACACAGATCGACTGTAACGCATGCTGCTGGCGAACAGATCAATACTACTGCAGTCTTCCGGACGAAGTCCTGGGTGATTTTCAGGCACGCAAGATAACACGTACGTATTCAAAAGGGACCGTCCTCTATATGGAAGGCGAACTGGCCGAGGGTATTTACATACTGTGTTCAGGCAGTGTCAAGCTTTCCACCTATTCCGAAAAAGGCAGATCACTTATACTTCGGATCGCCGAACCGGGCCAGCTGCTGGGCGTGAGCGCGGTCGCCGTAGGCATTCCCTATGAGGCCACGGCGGAGGTTATCACCGATTGCCAACTAAATTTTATCAAGGCCAACGACTTCCTTATCTTTCTTGACAGCCATAGTACTGCTGCTCTGAAAGCGATTCGCGAGCTAAGCCTGACATACCGTCGAGCCAATTCTCAGGCCTGCTCACTTGGCCTGTCTTCAACCGTAAGTGACAAACTAGCCAAACTTCTGATCGAATGGTATGACCGATCCGGGGCAAATGGTTCGGGTGCTCATATTCCGATGAGCCATACACACGAAGAGATCGCTGAAATGATCGGCACTACACGTGAGACTATTACGCGGATCCTGAAGACATTTAGATCGCAGGAACTTATCTCGATCGAGAAAGCTGAACTCTTTATACCCGACCGGAAGAAACTTGCAACCGTCATAGGTACCCGCCCTGGTCGAAGATGACGGATGCCTACATCTCGAATTTCGAAAGTGATTTTCGATGGATCCTAGCCTACCTGTTTCCATAGACTCGCTTTTCATCATTTCTCCAAACTAACTTCACGCTCCGGTCCGCGCTTGGGGCTAGGCCGAACCTGCTCTCACTCAACGTGACACACAGAGAGAGAAAGAGAGAGTTGGATGATCTTGAACCTTGGATGGGCGTGTGTCGTACCGTGATGGTAAGCCGGTCCTTGTTTCGACTTAGGGGAGCAGAATGCGGCGCCCGGTAGTGATGCGTATCACTGAACACGGTCCAAAATCATACTAGGCTGACGATGATGGAACAATTCTATCGAGTTGAAGCTTTAGGGGCGTGGCCAGCATTGAGAAACGCCAGGTACAAGAATGTACCGGTGGGGTCAGTTCATCGAACGGGAGTTTGCTGGGTTACGCCAAATTATCAAATCTGATCAGTAAGGCCGGGAGGCTCAATATGTTAAATCAGCATTCTCTAAAACTGGCATTACTTGGTGGTTTCTTCGTTGTTTCGGCAGCGTGGCTGATGGCCGGGCCGGTTCTGACCACAACCGGCAATACCGGCAGCAGCGATCTCATAGTTCCTGGTGTCGAAGCAACCCCCGATGAACGTTACGTTGGAAGCGAGACATGCGCCGGATGCCACGAAACACAAGCAAAAAAAGTTGGTAATACAAAACACGGCCAGCTACATACCCTTTCGTCATGGAAAGGCAAGGTTGTCGGATGTGAGACCTGTCATGGCCCCGGAAAGGAACACGTTGAAGGCGGCGGCGATAAAAGCAAGATACTTTCCTTTCAAAACGTCGATGCTAAGACCGCTTCCGAGACGTGCTTGGCATGCCATGCAGGAAAAGAGGCACATAACAATTTTCGCCGCGGCGACCATTGGCGGAACAATATTGGCTGCATACAGTGTCATTCAGGACATGGTTCAGATTCGGTTATTTCAACCGGGGCTAAGGGTGTAGAAACGCCGCTGCTTCAGAGATCAAATCAACCGCTGCGGGCAATGCTCCGGTCGGGAGAAACACAGTTGTGCATGTCATGTCATAACGAGGTGAAAGCCCAGTTCAGCAAACCCTTCAGGCACAAAGTGCTTGAAGGAGCAATGAATTGCAGCGACTGTCACAACCCGCATGGCGGCTTTGAATCAAAGCAGACCAAGCTGGCGGTTGGGACCGATGCGGCCTGCATCAAATGCCACACTGACAAGCAGGGCCCATTCGCGTTCGTACATGGGCCGCTGAAGCTGGAAGGCTGTACGTCCTGTCACACGCCGCACGGCTCGTCGAACCCGAAGATGCTAAAGAGGGCACAGGTCCGGCAGCTTTGTTTCGAATGTCATACAGGTATAACTGAGGAGCTGACGCCTGGAGCCCCGAGTCTCCATAACCAGGCCCAAGTGCGTTACCAGCAGTGTACCGTTTGCCATTCCGCGATCCACGGGTCGAACTCAAGTCGATATTTCTTCAGATAGGCACCCGGAGGGAACATGTGCACACATACAAAAACATCCACAAAACATTTTTGGGCCGGTCTGTTCTTAGGGACATTTCTGGTATTTCCGATTACGCTGCATTCCCAAACGGCGTCATCCTCGCCTCCGAGCAATGGCGACAACGGATATGAGGTGAACTCCAGCGTAGAACTTGGTGTCAGAGGCCTAGACGTGAATGGCGACCATCAGAAATTCAGAAGTGATCTAAACTATCGCGCCGGATTTAAGCTCTTCAATTCAAGCCTTCTTATTAAGGACAAAACTGGGCGGATCAAGCCATTTGATGAGGCCCTTATCCAGGCGGACGGGTGGGGCTCGGAACCTGCAAGCTCGTTCCGAATGAATCTCGACCGGATCGGGGCCTATAAATTTGATGCTGCGATCAGGCGCGTCAGATATTTCAATGACCTTAAGAACTACGCTGTAGCCTGGTCGCGGCTTGTCCCGAACCGGTCTGAGCATCGCGCGAATACCGAGCACCACTTCGGTGACCTTGACCTTACGATCTTTCCCGAACGAGATGATCTTCGGCTGCGCTTCGGCTATTCGTTCAATAATAGTGATGGACCCGGGGCCTATACGATTCGTTTCCCTGCATTTTCGGGGCCGAGCCTCTCGCTAAGGGGAGATGAATTTGAGGTAAATTCGATCTTTAAGTCAAGGTCAGATGACTTCAGGGCCGGTGTCGAAGGAAAGCTCTTCGGATTCAATATCGGCCTGAATTTCGGGCACAGGGAATTCCGCGACAATACGCGTTTCTTCATAGACACGTTCAACCTGGGCAATGATCCTGGAGCGACCAACGCTACGGTGAACAGCTATACGCGAGGTTACCCAACAAAAGGGACAACCGATTTTATTCACGGGTACTTCCAGAGGACGTTTGCCCGCATTTTTGACATGACTGGCCGGCTCATCTATTCGGAGACAAATTCAAAGTTCCTTGAGGAAGACCGAGGTGTTGGTACGAGTAGCCAGTCCGGTGCGGCGTACCCTCGTGTGCTGATCGATCTGGACCAGGTACGGGTCGACGGCGATGCTCGGCGCCCTCAAACTCGCGGTGACCTCGGCGTCACTTATCGCATTACAGATTCGTTTAGGATCTCAAATACATTCACGTTCGATCAGTTCAACGTTGGCGGTGGAAATCGTTTTTTTGAATATATTATCAGTCGGACCACTGCTGGCGGAACGCGACCCGATGCCGCTTCTAACACTTCATCCTGGAGGGCAACGGCATATAGGCGCTTCAGCAACGCTATTGAAGCTGACTATCAGGCTTCCAGATGGTTTGGGTTTCATCTCGGCTATCGAATCACTCAACGAAAAGTGCAGATCCACGCTCTTGATCTCAATCTCATTACGGGAGCGACAACATTGACCGATGACGAGGAATTCGACAACACGACCAATACAATATTTGCCGGCGTGAGGATAAAGCCGCGAAGCAATTGGTCGATATACGTGGACGCTGACCGCGGACAGGCGGATAGCGTGTTTACGCGGCTTGCAAACAACGACTTTTTCAATTTTCGGGTTCGGAGCATTGCAAAGGTGAGGAACTTTTCCTTGAACCTGTCGGCGGCGACCCGTGATAATGACAGCCCCGGCGTTACCAGCCCAACCAGCGGGGTTCCCAATGTTGAGGCGATAGCGAACTCTAAGATCCGTTTCTTTTCAGGAAGTATTGATTGGGCACCTCGACCGGACCTCGCCTTCAGCGGTGGCTATACCTATAACTACCAGAACAGCGCGGTCGATATCGTGGTACCGGTCGGAAGTCCCATTGTCCCCTCTACACAGTTCCGTCTTGGAAGAAGTGAATATTTTGTTCGCGACAGCTTTTTCTTCTTCGACTTGACTGTCCGGCCAGTCAAACGCGTGACGTTTTACGCAACCTACCGGTTGAGCGATGACCAAGGCCAAGGAGACCGGATGGTCACAAGGCCAGAGGATATGATCTCATCCTATCCACTGCGGTTCCATATGCCGGAAGCTAGGCTTTCATTCCGGATAACCCGTAATGTCGATGCGAATTTAGGGTACCAATATTACGCGTATCGCGAAACGCCCTTGTTTGTTCCATTCAATCCGACGACCGTATTTCAAGCCCAGAACTATACGGCGAATGTGACGTATGCTTCGGTCAAGGTCTATTTCGGGCGATCGGCGGATCGCTAACAGCGATAGCCTGGCATCGGATGCTCGGTGTTTGTGACAAAGCACCCGGGAGCGGCGACGCTCTCGGGTGCTTTGTTACGGCGAAGGAGGAGCTTGATCTCCTTCTATCTGGAAACAGGGCCTATCTCGGATGGCATTCAGCGCATTGAAACCGTGATATGTCGCCGAGGTTTATTGGATGTACGAAAGGCCTATCCGGTTGATGACATGAGCTGCACTGACGGTTCGCAAGGCCTCCAAGGTCAACTGGGTGTACGAACGACCCGATCTGCATATTCATCTCAGGTCTCGCCGCTGAGTCATATAGCGTTGTGTGGCACAGATTACAATCGTTCCTTATCATCTTGCCGGAACTGCTGAAGTGCTCTCCATCGTGACAGCGAAAACATCCCGCTGAATTCATGTGGCCGGCATTATTCGGGTGCGATCTCCAGTTGGTCTTCATTTCTGGAAAATTGTAGGTCTGAAAAATGCGTTGCAGTTCAGTTACGGCCGCAATGATCGAATCCTGCTTTTGTGAGTAAACGTCTGGATAGCCCGTTTGATAGAAACCGCGGAGGCCCGATTCTATCGCGCTCACTGCTGCCGGTGTGGTGTCGTATTCGCCGCTGAGCAACTCTACTGCCTGCTTCTTTAGATAAGGAAGGGAAACATCCAATTTATTGGCCGAAAGGGCTTGATCGATGGCCATATCCGGCGGCAAATAAACATGTGCCGGCCTATTGTGACAATCTACGCAGTCCATCTTTCTAGGCTTGGCGGAGGCGATCGCCTCATTCGAGAGTGGATTCCGCCGGTCGGAATATTCGGTGATGTTGCCGTACATGTCCTTGATCCTGACCCAGGGAATCTCCTGCCTTCGTGCATCAGTGGCGATATAGCTGACTTCGTTCGCAATGCTCATATGCCAATGAATTCCGGTCACTTGGCCGGACGAAGGGCTTCCGCCACCAACATTCAACAGCATTTTCGTTTGATGCAGACTGTTCATTTCGTCATTGCCATAACGGTTGAACACCTTCATCTGCAACCCGAAGAACTTTTCGGGCCAGTGACATTGTTCGCACGTCTCAGGCGCCGGCCGGAGATTATGTACCGGTGAACCGATGGGCCTCGAATACTTGTTGAAAGTAACTGAGTAAAGTTGGTATGCACCCGTAAGCTTCGAGCGTACGTACCAGTCGGCCCCGCCGCCGACATGGCAGTCCACGCACCGGACGCGCGCGTGCGCGCCAGCCAGATAGGCGGTAAACTCCGGCTTCATGACCGTGTGACACGTTTCACCGCAGAATGTTACAGATTCAGTGAATTCAAAGGCTCGATAGCTTCCGAAGGCGCTTGCGGAGATAAAGAAGAAGGCGAGCACAAGGAACACCAGAAACCGACGACGCGTGCTTGGGTCGTTAAGGTCGAGCTTCGGATACGCAAGGACCTCTCCGGGCGCTGACCGCCGTCTCCGGCGACGTTCCATCAATGCTCCGAAAGCCATTACCGTCAAGCCAAAGATCAATATTGACGGGAAGATAATATAGGTGAGGATCCCAACGTACGGATTGTCCCCGGACGAGGTCATCTCCATGAAGAACAAGAGAATAACGCTCGCTAGACTCGCAAACACGATTGCCGTGCCAATGAAGCTTATATAGTTCCGCAACAGGCTTGGAGACTGGCTTTCAGTGGATAGGCCTGGCGTTGGACTCGTATTCACCCGCTCCTCATTTTCCATAAACCCTCTACTTTAGCGGGTAAGGCGCCCAAAACCCCGCATGGACGGTTAGAAAGCATGCTGTTCGAACGACGGCTTTTAGGGTTGCCGGATGCTGCGCATATGCGCTACAAGGTCCTTCGCGACAGCTTCACTGATCCCCTTTGAACTAAATTCAGGCATGTAGGGTGGTTTTTCACCTTTCTTGCCTTTCAAGATCGCCTCGACATGCGCTTCGTCCGACCCGGCCGGGTCGAACCATTTTGCGGCAGCGACACCGTGACAGGCCGCACACTTGGCTTTGTAAATCGCCGCTGCGTCATCGAAGCTTCCGGCAGCAACCGGTGTGGCGGTTGTTCGGAATGCAGTGAAGGCCAGCGGGACGGCAAAGAGGACGATTACAAATTGTTTCCATTGGCTAGTTTTCATGATTATCTCCTGATGTGTTTCCATGTAAGTCAACCGTTTGTTGATCCGGTCAACCCTAACGTCGCAACCCACGTGCCAGAATGATCGATCTGTAGCGTTCATTACTTTCCAACTAAATGAGGACAGCCCAGCACCAGCACGCATCTATTTCGTCAAAATTCGCAGCTGGCGCGAAAAAATTTTGCCAGAGGGCCTTAGAATCTGAACGACTGCCCTTGATGGCAACGCCTGCAATTGGCGAAATCGCCAGCCCCGAAGGCCCGTTTTCCGTTATGACAGGCGGCACAGCTGGCCACCTTCGATGGAGCAAAGTGCATTGAGGCAAGCGGCGATGAGACCTGCCTTCCCCGGGGAGCACCTGCCCGTACTGTATGACATGAACTGCAATTCAGCCCATGGGTTCTCAAATGTTCCTGATGGCTGAAATTCAGCCTGAATGCTTTGGCGGATTCCGATATCCGAGCTGGACGCCCCGAAGCATGACACACACTGCATGAGCCGATCGGCTTCTCTGCGGTATGACATTGAAAACATGTCGTATGGGCCGCCGGCCCACGCGGGAGGGATAACGCTACACCGCGTTGCGACGACTTGTGGCAAACGGAGCAGTTTGCATTCCCGCCATGACGCGCGTGGTCGAATCGGACGTTAAATGACTGAAGCGAAGGGAACCTTCGCATGGCGCCGGTCCCCGGAATGGTATGACAGATACTGCATATTGGGCTTGAGGCATCTGAAAACTGGGCCGTGTGGCAACTCGCGCACGGCAGATGATCGGGTTTTCCGGGAAAGCGAAGGCGTGTTGACTGGTCATCGCGACGATGGCAAAGCAGGCACGGCAAACGCGAATGTGCCGGGTTCTGATGCAAAAACTGCGAATAATCCGGCTGCATCGGATCCAAATTGGTGGATGAACCAGGCGAGACCTCAGCTATCGGCAACGGCAAATACGCAAAATTGTCCGGTGCTGCCCCTACAACTTCGTTTGTTCCACGTGGTGAAATAGCGACAGCAAAGCAATAGCCAAGTACTCCGAGTGCAAGGACAACGGCGAGCCTTGCTTTGAATATCGGTTTCACAGGTCCAGGTCCGATCATTGGCCGCTCGCCTCCTTGATCGCATTAATGTGTGATCCGGGCACTTGCATTGTCCCGAACTTGATGTGGCACTTCGTACACTGGAACGCGGAAGTCTTCCGACGCTGCTCTACCTCGTAGTTCAGGGCTCCTCCATCTTCGACGGTCGCCGTTACATGACACGGCATACACGAGCTGATGCTTACACGCTTTGTATTCGGATCCAAGGTATTAATGGCTTCTGCATTGTGGCACGTTGAGCATTCCGTCTCGGCATGGCTTGAGAACTCGTGTCGGAACGCACCGGCGCTGCCACGCCCCCGCCAGGCATCAAGGAACGTTCTTTCGGTAATGCCCATCCGGGAAGCGAGCGTTGGGTCAAAATCACCCGGCGGCAGCTTTTCACCTAGAACATGGCATGTTCCGCAGGAGTTTGGAGCCGGCGTCATTCCCGAATCGAGCGAATGGCAAGAAAAACATACGGTGTGCCCCGTCGGAACGCCCTTAAAGCTTCCTTTCTTCAGCCAGAATGGATCACCCAAGTCCGCCGGTGGTTTTGTCAAATATTCATCAGCGGACTCGCCCTGCGGCTTTAGCGTCTTATGGCAAACCGCGCAACTCTCGTCAGCGTGTCCGTAGGGCTTATACGAGACACTCCTGAAAAAAGTGGCCGTATCTGATCTAACAAACGAGACGATCCCCAAATGAACGGCATGCGGGAAACTTATCTCAAAATCAGAACTGGCCGTCTTGCCTTTTGGTGACGCGTCGAACGTTTCTCGTGGGTTCGGGAACGGATTTCGACGACTGTCTCGCGGCGAGGGATTCACATGGCAGATCGAACAAATGGCAGGTCGGGCGCCCTTGAAAAACTGCTGGCGATGGCACCCTACACAGGAACTGTGTTCCGGGTACTCGGTGATGTCAGGGAATGCCGCGGTCGTTGGCCTGACTGCTTGCCAGTTACTTGATGGGAACTTGTGGCATGAGGCGCAATCCTTTCTGTGAGCGGCAACATTATGCGGAAACTCAGAATAGCGCGCCGGCTTTGAGACCTTGGTCGTTTTCGTTGTAAGGCGCGCTTGCGACGACACCTGCTCGGGGCCATCGGCCGCTAAAATCAGCACGATGGCGACAGTAAACCCGATAACAAACGACGCGCGGAGGCGGGCATTGTTTCGTGAGGACACGGCGCACATTGGTTCTGGTACCTTCAGACGCTATCAGGATACGGCCCAAAGAGGATCCGAAGCTGTGATTGGCATCACATCGATCGCAGACTTCGATCTGCGATACGCGTAAATATCCGCGCAATACCCGCGATTCTCCACGAATCTCAGCAATCGTCCTCCTTAGAAAAGTGGCGTTGCGGCGAAATTGGACGGCGAGTTATAGAGTGTGTGGTGGACAATGTGCAGGCACGGATATTGCTTTCCAAATAACAAGCGATCGCTCTAAGTTCTTATGTCAATGGCGGAAGAAAACTTATTGGTCCCACCGAAGAGTGCGGCCCGGCAAGGTCAAACGTCCGTGCTTGCGGCCGGATTACGATGGCTTTGTTCGGTTCGCCTTGGCGTACTTTTGCTTTGTGCTCTCGGGCTGGCGTGCCTTATTGGAATGCTGATCGTCCAGCAAAACGTCGATGGATTTGAGAACTACTATGCAGCTCTTACGCCGGCGCAACGCACAGTGTACGGAAAACTAGGCTTTTTCAATATTTATCACGCCTGGTATTTCAATGCACTTCTTGCCCTTCTTTCACTCAACATCATCCTTGCCTCGGTTGAACGTTTCCCCAAGACGTGGGTGTATTTCTCGAAGCCGCAGGTCACGGTGCCTCTTCACTGGCTCAGGAGCCAGGACGCAACGGCCGAAATTGAGGTTGAGGGATCCACGTCGGAGATTGCCGTCCGGGCGCACAAGGCTTTGGCACAGACCGGTTTCAACCGATTAAGGACAGCTGAGAAGAATGGTCGTACGTTTATCTTTGCCGAATCGGGGGCCTGGAACCGGCTCGGCGCCTATGCCGTTCACGTCGCTCTTCTCCTCGTCTTTTTGGGCGGCTTTCTCACCGCTCAGTTGGGGACAACCGGAAATCTACCGCTTGCGCCGGGCGAATCGTCTGACTTGATCGAGGAGATGGCAGTTGATCTGGACAAGATAGATCGGGTAACGAAGCGCCTCCCTTTCCAAGTCGAATTCACGGATATTGAGCAGAAGCTTATCAAGTCCGACGGATCACTGGGGGCGGGGAATACGATCGATTGGATAACCCGCTTCACGCTCACTGATGAAACTGGGAAGCACGACGCGATGGTACAGATGAACCGTCCGTTCGATTACCGTGGCTATAGGTTCTTTCAAGCAAGCTATGTCCCGCTTGGCCGTGCCCGTAAGATTATCATTGATGTAGTTTCAGCCGACGGAAGCGAACCAACAAGACTCACAATACCTCGTAACGAAAGCACTCTTCTTGCAGATAGAACAAAGCTTCGATTTTCGGAATTCCGTGGAAATTTTCGAATTGGGCCAGAAGATCCGAATGAAGATACCAGCTCATATCCTAATCCTGCCGCTGTCCTGCAAGTCACGCCACCAGATGGGACTGTCGAAACCGCCTATGCTTTCGGACCGCTGATGGCGGATGTTCCTATCGCAAAAAAGCCCGTAGCTGGATACACGTTTCGGCTTATCGAGTTTGAGAAGGTCGGCGACCGGCACATTCTGTCGGTACAGCGCGATCCCGGAGCCACTGTGGTCTATGTCGGATTTGCCCTTCTTGTCATCACCCTTGTTGCCGTCTTTTTCTTTGCACACCAACGGGTCTGGGTCGTACTCGAGAAACATGGGAACGGTCTTATCAGGATCGTTGCGGGCGGCCACACAAATCGCAATCAGCAGTCGCTCCAGGACAAACTTGCAAAACTAGCTGATGAACTCCGCTATTCGCAAGTTCCTACGGAGGGTCAACAATGAATCAGGAAGTACTTGGCAAACCAATGGTGGCTGGGTCCGATCCAGCCGCAGGCATCCACAAACTCGGCCTCTTCGCCCCGGCCGCAATGGCAGTTCTTGCTTCGCTCGCGCTTGCCGCCGTCCGGATCACGGTTGGCGGCAGCGGTTTCATATCGGACGGAGCCTTGATGATGTTGGCGCTGGCCTGTTATCTCACCGCGGCGATCTTTTATCTTACCAACTTTTACGCTCCGTTCCGGTTCGCTGAAACATTCGGATTTTGGACCGCAGTGCTCGGTGTTTTCTTTAATCTATCCAGTTGGCTTGTGCGATGGGTCTCTGCGTACGACCGCGAACTTGCGATCTTTCATGAACAAGGACGATCAACAGCGGATATGCCCTGGATGTTTCGCTACGTACCCTTTGCCAACCTATATGATCTAAGCCTTGCATTCGCGTTTGGAGCCGGCATAACAACGCTGCTCATCATGCGTCGAAAACAGTTCGCGCTCGTCGCCGGACTTTCGCTGCCCCTTGCTGCGATCATACTGGTCCTAGCTCGCTTTATTGGCAGTGAACTGGTCGATCTTCCGCCAGTGCTTGACTCTTACTGGCGGCCGATCCACGTCGGTGTGGCGTCGATCAGTTATGGTGTGGCGCTAGTGTGTTTTGCGGTAGCGGTCCTATATCTCCTGAAAGACGGACTGAAGGTCGAGAAGATGGCGATCTGGACCAGTGCTTTCGCAATTGGTACGTTCGTTACCATAAGCAAGTTCAGCGTATTTCTTCCATCGACATTCGGTACCTATACCGCATCAACCTTTGTCGGGAACTCGCGGATGTCACTTGCGCTTCGTGCCGACATTCCTTATGTGGGCTGGTTTATTGTCGCCGCCGCCGTACTCCTTATTGCAGCCGTGGCATCCTTTGCCAAGGACATCAGCTCTCCAGACCCCAGAGCGAAGCGCATTGGCCATTACCTACTGCGGATCGCATTGGCCGTACAAGCTGTCGGCATAGGCGTGCTTGTCTATCAGTTGAAGACAGTCACGAATGTTCAGGCCCTTATAGACCCTGGGCAATATGCTCGATTTGCGACATGGATGCTGCAGCAGGACAATGTTCCGCAGGTCCAGATCAATCAGATACCGATCCCGGAACTCACCCGGATGTCTCGGGACTGGATCCTGCAGAATGGGTCTCAGCTCCATCTTAGCCTCAACGCCAACCCAGTAGAGTTGGCGGCCCTGATCACGGCCTTTACGGGCACGATGTTCGTTGTTCTGTTTGGTATCAAGACCGGTCTGATCCGTGTGGCCCTGCCGTCCGCAGCCACGTTGGACGGGCTGATGTACAAGCTCGGGGGCGTGGCGTTTGCGGGGCTGGCGTTATTGCTGATCACGGGTGCAGTTTGGGCCAACGAATCCTGGGGCCGATATTGGGGTTGGGACGCGAAGGAGGTTGGGGCTTTGGTCGCATGGCTGACTTACGCAGGTTTTCTCCATTCGCGTATCGCCTACGGCTGGAAAGGCCGAAGCTCTGCCTATTTTGCGCTCGCCGCGTTCTTGTTCGTTATCTTTACTTACTTGGGTGTCAGTTATCTGTTGCCCGGGCTTCATTCATACGCGTAAGTACCATGACCAAAGACAATTTCCTTTTCACGCTTATAGGGTTGCTTCTCGGCACGATCATTGGCTTCTTCATCACGAACGCTATCAATCAGAACGCCGCGACCATGACCGGAGGACAAACACAAGGGACACAGCCTGCGGGCGGAGTTCCAGGCGGACATCCAAGCGTTCCCGGGGCTGGCGGCTCAATGGCCGAGGTTCAGGCGACCGTCGAGAATGCACGGCAGAACCCGACGGACCTTGAGGCCCAATTGAAGGCCGCCGAGTTATTCTATCAGATACAGCGGTATGACCAGGCGATAGAATTCCTGGCCAAAGCCAATGAGATCCAACCTGAGAATTTCGAAGTGATCGTCAACCTGGGCAACACAAATTTCGATGCTGGGAAATATGGTGAAGCGGAGAAATGGTATATCTCGGCCCTTGCGAAAAAGCCGGACAATCTTGATGTACGTACCGATATGGGTTTGACATATATCTTTCGCGAAAAGCCCGATTACGATCGTGCCATAACAGAATTCAAGCGAGTTCTCGACGCCGATCCGAATCATCCCTTAGCGCTTCAGAATTTGACGGTGGCATACACAAGAAAATCAGACGCTGCCGGGGCCGAGGCAACACTTACGAGGTTGGAAAAGGCGGATCCGAGCAACAGTGCGCTTGGGAAGCTTCGTGAAGAGATAAGCAAACTCAAGTGAATCAGAGGCGTCGCGTTCCTTGGCGCCGGCCCTCGCCGCTCTGATCTGACCGGCTGGCCTTATGTTGAGAAGTTTTGGAGTTTCTATGGCGAACATTCTTATTGTCGGCGGTGGGTTCGCGGGGCTTGTGGCGGCGGAGAAGCTTGCCGCATCCGTTGATCGTTCGCACCAGATCACCCTCGTTGCGCCAAACCGAAACTTCACATTCTTTCCGGCCCTGGTTGAACTCGCTCTTGGTGAATGTGAGGCCGCTGATATCGCGTTCGATCTTCCGCAAAAACTTAAAAATATCGGCGTCCGTTTTGTTCACGGAGAGTTGATCCGAATAAGCAAAGGCCTGAAGAAAGCTGTGATCACAGGGGCAGACTTCAACGGTGAGATCGCATATGATTTTCTGTTGATCGCAATCGGCCGCCGCCTGGCTACAGAAAAGGTGGGTGGATTTTTTGAACATTCGCATCATATTCTCGGCGTAAACGCGGCCGCTAGATTTGGCAAGGCTCTGGGGGGTTTTCAAGCAGGGACGATCGTCGTCGGAATGTGTCCATCCGCCAGATTGCCGGTGCCCGTGTGTGAAACGGCCTTCGCATTAGCACGACGATTCGGGCCAAAACTCGACGACGGCACAATTAAGATAAAAGTAATTTTCCCGGAATCGCTTAGTGCGGCTTTTGGCGGTGCTGACCTTCATAAGCAGCTTGAGTCAGCGTTTGCAAAATATAAGATCTCGGTGCTCTATGACGTTCCCGTTACCGAGATAACTCCCTCCGAGCTGATATCGGCCCAAAAACACGCGATCGCCTATGATCTGCTGATGCTCGTTCCACCGTTTCGCGGGCAGGCGATTCTAAATGATCTTGAAATAACGGACAGCGAAGACTTCGTTTTGGTAGACGATCGAATGAAGGTCCAGGGCTTGAGCAATACATACGCAGCCGGTGACATTGTCGCCTTTTCCGGACCTAAGTTCGCGCATATGGCGGTCCGGCAGGCAGAAGTGGCAGCGGCGAATATCGCGTCGGCACTAGCCGGTGATGAGCCGAACCGCGAATATTATCATGAGATCGCCGCCGTCATTGACGCGGGCGGGCCTGAATCGATCTATCTACATTATGGGATCTGGGATGGTTACGTCCACAAACTGAAACAGGGTAAATTTTGGACCTGGGCAAAAGAAATGCATGACACGCTTTGGCGGGCCAGGCATCGATAAATGCGGTACTCGCTAGCCTATTGATCTAATGCCGGTCAATTCAAGCTTTGCAATCAACGCCTTCAGCCGCCGGTGGGTATGTGAAATTTTCATGTCATACCACATTAGAAATGTCCGACTTTTTAGCACAATAGAAATGTCCGATTTTTAGAAGCCGGTTTAGGGCTTATCGTCGGTTTTTGAATCGGTGGGAGGGGGCTTGTCAAGCTTTCAGCGAC
>JADYZI010000186.1 GCA_020853255.1 Acidobacteriota bacterium | reverse complement strand
TCTGGGGAGCGACCATCCCGATCGAGAAAAGCGAAAATGCCCAGGCACTTTTCGACAGCGAATACGAGATACTGCACAATTCGCTGATGAAACGCCGGATCGTCCGCCTTTCGGCGCCGTTCCCGCCAGTCAGGCAGCTTCGCATATTTAATTTTCCGCTGCATTTTGGTTCCGCCCGGCGTAAGTTCGGTGCCTTTGTTAACGCACTTTTCCGGCCAAATCCTTTCAGCGAGAATCCGTTCCTGCGCGGCTTTTATTTCACCGCATCGCCAGTGGGCAAGGCAAGCGCCAGTGCCCCCGCATCGGTCGCCAATCCGTATTTTACCGAGCGCTTTTTCCGCGACGTTGTCCTCCGCGATAAGGACCTGGTGCGGACGCAGATAGAATCCCGCCAGAGCCCGCCGATCTTTGGCTGGATGATGACCATACTGTCCGGCATCGTCGTTCTTGGCCTGTTGGTTATGTCAGCCATCTCGCTGGTAAGCAACAAACAACTGCTGAACGACGCTGAAACGCGCGGACAGAACCTGCTGCAGATGGTAAAAGCTGATGCCGGTAATCCTGTTCTCAACAAAAAGGAGCAGGCGGTCCGCGAAGAGCTGAACCAAACCGAGAATATGCGTCAGCTCCTTGTGCGGCTTGATGATAACGACCGGAATGGGCCGCCGTTCTATATGCGGTTCGGGCTTTACTCCGGTACCCGGCTTTACAAAGAGAATCTTCTGCCGCTATACATCGGCGTCGTCGAACAGCGTTTCAAGGAACCAGCGGTCAAGAAGCTTGAAGCCGAACTAGACAAATTTGCATCGGGCAAACCCGTCGCCAATCCGTCAAAGCTCACCGAAGACGAGGAGAAACTGCTTGAGAAGAACCTGAATATGCTCAAGGCGTACCTTATGCTTTCGAGTGAGTATAAGAAATTTGCGCAAGGTGCCCTTGTTGCTAATGTGCTCCGCGAATTCTGGGTCTCCGAATCCAAAACACCTTCCGACATGAAGCCCATCGCTGAACAGCAGCTCGACTTCTGGGCCAAACAGATCGAACGTGATGACGTAGGATTCCCGCGCATCCCGCTCAACCAAAAGCTTGTCGCGGATGTGCGCTCGAAGCTAAAAGATTTCCCGGCGGAATACCGCTATCTCAGCCGCAAGGTCAGTGAGATATCGAAACAGGTCGAGGACAGCAACGGCCAGATGACCGTTGACGGAATTCTTACCCGCAACGGGGCCGATTCAAGCTTTATGTCGGGCACTTACACCGTCCCGGGTGCCTATACACGTCCCGGCCTTGAATTGATGAAAGTTGCGATCGTCAATGCCGATGAGGAAATGAAGAAGGACGATTGGGTGATGGGAGACCAGGGCAAGACAACTGTGACCGGACCGTCAAAGGTGACATTGGTTGAGGAGCGGTACTATCGCGATTATGCGATGCAGTGGAGCCAGTTGGTTCGCTCAACTGACGTAAAGCCATACAAGAACAGGGCCGACGCAGCATCCGCACTCCAGGCCTTTTCACAGCCGAACTCGCCCATGAAGATACTGATGCGTGAGATCGCCAAGCAGACGAACCTGTCCGAACAGCCGGACGGTGAAGGCTGGTGGCCATGGCTCAAGAGTTTCTTTGTCAAAAAGAAGCCGGACGGCGTTGGAAGCACCGAACCTGAAAAACAGTTCCGGCCTCTGTTTACGTTCGTCGGGAAGAAAGAAGAATCGAACACCCCGATCGAGAAATACACCGGCGAGATGGGCCGAATGTTTGCCGATCTTAATAACAAGGCCGCATCTGACGGTGCTCTAAAGAAGATCGCCGACCAGATGGCCTCGGATGAAGATCCGCTCGGCATAAGAAAGCGGGAAACGGCAATTTCGAACCTGACCACCGCCCTTAACGAATCGCCGGCCGGGCAGGAGATAGCGTCGCTGCTCGCCGAACCGCTGACCAGATTGAAGTCGCTGCTTGGAGCAGGTGCTAAAGAACAGCTTGCAAAGACCTGGTCTGACCAACTGCTGCCGGCCGCAAAGGAGATCGAAAAGGGATATCCTTTCGAGGACAGCGCGTCTGAGGCGGACCTCAAGAATCTGTCGGCATTCCTGGCGCCGAAAGAGGGCAAGCTTTCGCAGTTCTATGATGAAAAATTGTCCAATTATTTTGAAGAAGGGAACGGGCAGTATCGGGTCAAGGAAGGCAGCGAAGTCCAGTTCACTGACGAGTTCGTTGCCTATCTGAACAACGCTTTTGCCTTGCAGAAAGCTCTTTACGGAACGAGTTCAACGCCGAAGTTCGAATATGAATTCGCGTTCAAGCCCGTTAAGGATACGCTGGTCGAGATAACCATAGACGGGCAAAAGACCACGTCCGAAGGTACCGGATCACTGAAAGGCGTCTTTCCAGGTGCGAATGCATCCGAAACAGGAGTCATCCTGAAACTTGCGTCAACATCGGGAACGACCTCGACCGCGGCGCCTGCTTCGGCAAATTCTTCAAATTCCAGCGTCAGTCCTTCAAGCGGCGGTACGTCAGGAGGGTCGGGCGACCGGATATTCCAGGGCCAGTGGGGACTATTCCGGTTCGTTGATGCCGGTGGTCCCGAGAAACAGCCGACTGGAGAATATTTGTTGAAATACACGGTCGGCGGAAAGTCCGTTACCGCGACGATCAAACCGATCGGCGGCGATCTGTTCAACAAGAGCATCTTCCGCCAGGTTAAGGCGCCGCAGAATTTTTTGAAGTAACGTTTTTTGTATCCGCTTTTAGCAAGCGGCCTGATGGCGGAATTCAAAGCTGGGCACGGAATTGTAACGATATATGAACGACGCAAAACTGCATCTTGATCGCGGGAACCTGACCGCTGCCGTCGAATCGGCGATCGGGCTCGTCAAATCGAACCCGACGCGGTACGAGGCGCGGGCATTCCTGTTCGAACTTTCGCTTTTCACCGGCGACTGGGACCGTGCTGACCGCCAGCTTGACGTGATCGGCCATCAGGACGCGAACGCGGCGATCGGGTCGCTCATCTACAGGCAGAACCTATCGGCCGAACGTGACAGGATCAAATTCTTTACGGAAGGGCTTCGCCCCGAAACGCCCGAAACACCGACCGCTTACATCAACGATCTGTTTACCGCAAACGATCTTATTCGCGAGGGCAAAACGGCGGAAGCAAGGGAACTGCTGGATAAGGTCGAAGAGGAAAGGCCGGCTTTTCCATGCGTGGTCAACGGTGAGGGCTTTAGCGACATTCGTGATTACAATGATACGACCATGTGCGTCTTTGAAGCGATCGTAAAAGATTCATACGTTTGGCTGCCTTTCTCGAGTGTAAAGAGTTTGAAGTTTCTTGACCGAAAATCGCTCCGCGATGTTTTCTGGCCGCAGGCCCAATTTGAATTGGCCAACGGCACCAGCGGCGAGTTGTTCCTGCCGTCGCTGTACGCAAATACGTGGAAGAATGCTGACGATCAGATCCGGCTTGGCCGAAGCGTCGACTGGAATGATGCGGGCAATGACATTTTTATTGGTGAGGGTACGCGTATCTTTACAATGGACGGTAAAGATAAGCCGATACTGGATATCAGCACGATCGAATTCGAGCACAAATAGCAAAACCGCATCGTTCGTGATTTCTTTGCGGAAATCGTATAGAATGTTGTCCGTTCTCCGCTAGTACCAGAGTTCGGACCTCGACCGCCCCAGAAAACTGAGGAGTTTGTCCCCTGATGAATGAGGAGCTGCAACAGCCGCCGGTAGTCGATCTTGACGCTTTGCTTCAGCCGATCTCGGATGAAAACCCGTCGGGTGAGAGCCTGCGCTATTCCGGGATATACGACGAAATAGCCGAGGCCCGCCGGGCCGACGACAACCTGAATCAGGGCGATTGGGTGACCGACCTTAAGGTTGCCGACTACGCAAAGGTCATAAGCCTGGGCGTCCCGGCGCTTACTACACAGACCAAAGACCTGCAGATCGCCGTGTGGGTCGCCGAAGCTCTGACGATGAAGCACGGCCTCGCCGGCTTCCGCGATGGCCTGCAGCTGCTTCTCGGGTTTCACGAGCGGTTTTGGGACACCGTTCATCCAGAAATCGATGAGGGTGATATGGAGGGCCGCGCCAACGCCATGTCGTGGCTGGATACGAACGGCTGGCTGGCGCTTCGCACAGCACCGTTTACAGGCGGCCGCGGCTATGGCTATCAGGATTTCGAAAACGCAAAGAAGTACGATTTTCCCGACAATATCGATGCCCTCCCGATGGAGGAAAAGGATCGGCTGACCAAGCTTAGGGCCGAGGCGGAAAAGAATCGCAGCGTCACAATGTCGCTGTGGAATGTCGAACGGGCGGAAACGCGCAGGGCCGCCATGGAGTCGTTCAACCTGACGGTCGAAGAATGTAAAACCGCACTCAGCGGCCTGAACCGCATTGTTGAGGAAAAGTACGATCGGAATCAAACGCCCGGATTCTCGAACCTTCGCAAAACTCTTGAGAATATCGACGAGCAGGTAAAGAAACTGCTTGCAGAAAAGCGTATAGAGGAACCGGACGAGGTCGAGGAAGAGGCGGCAGCGGAGGCGGACGGCCAGCCCGCCGCTCAAAAGGGTGATGGTTCTGTCTCCGGGGCCATCGCAAATCGCAAGGAGGCCCTTCGCCGACTTGCCGAGATTGCCGCATTCTTTCAAAAGACCGAGCCCCACAGCCCTGTTTCATATCTCGTACAGCGGGCTGTGAAATGGGGCAACATGGGCCTTGAGTCCTGGCTTCAGGAGGTCATTAAGGACCAGTCGGTACTGGTCCAGCTGCGCGAAACGCTCGGTGTGGACGCAGGGGCAGGCGACGGAGCGGCCGCACCCGCTGATGACCCGTGGGCCCAGTAAATTTCTATTTTGTCGGCAGGCACGCCTCTTATCACGCGTGATGGAGCGGTCGGACGGATTGGATCAAACTTAGACTGAAAAGGAGAAACCGAAGATGCCAAAGAAGGAAAGCATACAACATAAGATCGACCGCATCCGCCCGCCGCGGGTCCAGATCACGTA
>JADYZI010000185.1 GCA_020853255.1 Acidobacteriota bacterium | reverse complement strand
TCGATCACCAAGTGTCCACCGGATCCGCCCGCTTGAACACACACGGCATTTTTGAGGATCGTCTGCTTCATATTCGAAATTCTAACAAACAAATGGCCCGCGTCCCCATAGCGAAACGCGGGCCAATCTCAACCTCGAACCGCAGCGGTTAGAAGTAGAATTTAATACCGAACTGCAGGACGCGAGGATCGCGCGCTCCGTTGACGACACCAAACGTGGACGGCGTCGATGCGGCCGTTCCGAATCCGGTGAAGTTAGTGCGGTTGAACACGTTGAATGCCTCGCCGCGAAGTTGAAGGCTCATCGTTTCGGTAAACCGAATGTTCTTCGTCAGCGTCAGGTCGGTCCTGAATGTCGGCGGGCCGTTGACGATACCGCGCGACGCGGTTCCGGGAATACCCGCGAAGCTCGTCGGTGCCGGCGTCCCCATAAATGCAGAGGTATTGAACCACTGCTGCTCGGTCTGAGCTCCGCCCTCATTCGGGTTGCTCAGGACGTACGCTCGGCCGCCAGCGGGTGATGCTCCCAGGAATCCAATTCCCGCCGGGTCAAATGACCCGTAGGTTACCGTAAACGGAAGCCCTGTCTGATACGTAACGATACCAGATACCTGCCAACCGCCAAGGACATTGCCAACAAAATCATGGCGTTTTGAGAACCACGGCAACTCGTAAATGTAGTTGACCGTCAGGATATGACGGCGGTCAAGCTGGGCACGGCCCCATTCCCCGTCAAAGTTATGCGAATCCTGCGGTGCCGTCGAACGGTCGGTTTGGTTGTTCGTCAAGTTCTTTGACCACGTATAGGCCAACTGGACCTGCGAAGCACCCGTAAACCGACGCGTTGCCGAGACCTGCAGGCTATGATAGTTCGAATCGAACGCCGGCTCGATCATCGCAACGTTCCGCCATCCCTTGTAAGGCCGGATCTGGTCGAGGATCAATTCCGAGGCCGAACTCGTGAACACGACTGGAAGCCCCGTAACACCATCGGTCTGTTGACATGCAACGGTCGGCGTCGTGGATGTACCCGTAGCACACTGCTGCTGCCGTGCGTAGCCCGGCGCCAGGTTATTGATGTCAACGATACCGATCAAATTCGTACCCTTTGAGCCATAGTATCCGACAGTGAAGATCGTCTTCGAATCCAGCTGATGCTGTACATCGAGCGACCAATGCTGCATATACGGTGTCTGGAAGTTCGGCTCCCAGCCGCGTATCAGATTCGGGGGATTCTCCGAGGCGACCACGGTAGGCGTTGAACCCGCCGGTATAGGCTGATCAAGCCGGGTCCCGGAAACAGTGATCGTCTCCTGATACGGCGGATTGGCCCCAAGATGAAGTTCCACGCTGCCGACCAGGACCTGTTCGTGATAGATGCCATACCCGGTCCGGATGGCCGTCGTGCCCTTACCGAACGGGTCCCAGGCGAGGCCGATCCTCGGTGCAAAGTTATTTTTCGGAGAATCGTAAATGAATCTTCCGTACGGCGATGGCGTCGGACTGCAGTTATAGGCCGGCGGCCCCGTCTGGAAATTCTGGGTGTTCACGATAATGCCGTTGCAGAAGTTGCCGGTACCGGAAACACGCGTTCCATTGCCCCGGACCGTCGGAGCGTCAGCCGGATCCCAAAGGTCAGGAACGAAATTGCTCAACAGGCCGTTCTTGTCCCACGGAGCCCCAAAAAATGAATAGCGGACACCGTAGTAAAGGGTCAATCCCTTCCCAACGCGAAATTCATCCTGCGCGTATGCCTCAAAATTCCGCTGACGGAAATCGGCGGTCAGATCATACTTGGACTGGGTGAACGCTACGTTGTTACCCATCAGGAAGTTAGCAAAGCTCTGCTCGGCCAATTGATTGCCTGAACAGGAGATCGGCAGGTTCGTCGTTGGGCTGATGCACACCGTACCTTGTGTAGCACTGGCCGAGGTCGTGTTGTTAAAGCCGCTGAAGGACCCGTTCGCGACGCCGCCCAAAGCATTCTCATGCTTGCGGTACTTAGAGAACGACGCACCGTATTTTGTCGTATGGTTGCCGAAGATCCAGGTAAAGCTGCCGCTGAGATCATTCTTGTCCGAGAAGTTATCATAGTCCGGCATTGCCTGGATCGCGCTTAAGCCGCTGATCGACACATTCGGAATGCGGGAATCGCCTTCTCCAAATGGAAGCGGTATATTTACCGGCGTCCGCGCCCGCGAGATCAGTCCGGTGTTATCAAGAAGGATCGCGCCATATGTGTATGTATAACGGGCCTCAAAGATCATCTTCGGATTGATCACATAGGTAGTTTGCCCCGTATGCGCCCGGCCGGGCGAATTAACGTTGCCGGTGCAAACCTCGGGCACGTTGCACGGATTTCCAAAGATAGAGTTGATCTCGACCGTCGGGATCTTGTCGCGTTGATACCGATAATAGGCCGACCAATCCTTGGTGAATGCACTGTCGATCTTAAGGACTTCCTGCTGGAAATCAGCACGGTAGCTTGAAGGCGAGATCAGAGTGAATACATTAGAGTTCGGAAGCGGCTCATTCTGGAATATCCCGCTCAAGTATTGGGCCGCAACCGGGTTGATCGTGATCGCACTTGAGATCGGCGTACCGGCCGGAAGTATCTGGTTACAGGTTCGCGTCGTCCCTGCGATCGTGCCGCTAAGGCAGACCGGGACTGAGAAAACGCCATTACGCATTCCCTGTGTCGGCACCGAGCCGGACAGCGTCGGATAGCGGCGGTCTTTTCTTTGCTCCTCAGAGAAGAAGAAATATGTCCGCGGCATTTTGCCAAACCACGATTCGTCCGGGCCCCGCTCGCCGAACTGGAAAAAATATACCGGCCCGCCAATGGTAAATCCGTAGTTGTTATAGCGGAAGGGGCTTCGTCTGGCTTTGCCTTCGCTGTCAACGCCAAACGGCCGCCGCTGATTGTTAAAATATGTATTTGCGTTGAATTTCTCGTTCCGGACAAATTCGAACAATGAGCCATGGAACTGGTCCGTACCGCTGCGGGTGACGACGTTGACCTGGCCGCCGCCGCTGCGTCCGGATTCAGCCGGGTAAAGCGAGCGAAGGACCTTGAACTCACCGATCGAGTCAACACTCGGAAACGCCTGGATCGTGATGTTCGAGCCGCGATCGGTTATGTCCGCTCCGTCCACCGTAAAAGTATTCTGGCTTGAGCGGGCGCCGTTGACCGAGATGTTGATCGTGTTCGCCTGGCCTTCCGGATTGAAATTACCCACGTAAACCTGATCCGACAGGTTGGACGAAACGCCAGGGGCCAGGGTGACAAGCTGTACGAAGTTTCGATTGTTGATCGACAACTCGCGGACCTGATCGCCGTTAATCGTCGTGGACGCCGTCGGCGTGCTTGTCTCGACCGCAACCTGATCAGCTTCGACCGTAACGATCTCAGCGATATTTCCCGCTTCGAGCGTAATGTCAACCGTGCGTCGCTGACCGACATCTACTTTAATATCTGTCGTCACCGATTTCTTAAAGTTGGGGGCCTCGACCGTGATCGCATAAACCTTCACAGGTATATTTGGGACCACAAACCGTCCGTCATCTGACGTCGTCACGGTTCTGACAAGCGTATCCGACTGGCTGGGTATAGTTATGCGGACCGTCGCGCCGGCAACCGCGGCACCCGCGGTGTCCTTGACCGTTCCGACGATGTTGCCGGTTATTTCCTGGCCGATCGCGATCGTTGTGATCAACAAGGCAATTGCGATCGCGGCCAGCATCGATATCAAACTGTTTTTCCTCATAATCATCCTTCCTCAAATTTGCCCGAAAGATCAAAGCGGGTTAAACGAATCCATAAGAATTCTTTACGTTTTCGGACTTTTATCCAAATTTTCGTTATCGACTCTCACAGACGGATTTTCAGAGAAAATTTTAACTTCCCTGAAATAAAAGAGATATTGCCAAGTGTGAATGCCGAAAACCTTTATAACCCGAACACTACTATTTGTAAAGCAAATAGGGTGCCCGACGGTTCACGAACTCTTGATCGCCAGTGCTCCAGGCCCGCTCGATCACTTCCGGCGATTCGCCATTTTTAATACGGGCCAGTATCTCATCATTTACAAGCAAGCGGCCGTAACGGTCGACTTGCCATTCATTCGGATATAGTTTCCGAAGGGCGGCCGCGATCTCAATTCCTGCTCTGACCGATCGAAAGGCCCTTCGGTCGGTGACGATGATATTTACACCGCTGAGCTGTTCGTCCTTGAAGACCGATGCGTTCGGTTTGAATGTTACGGGTACGAATCGGACTCCTTTCAGGTTTCGCTCATTCAGATATTTTGCGAGCTTCTGTCCATTGAGCCACGGTGCACCGATGATCTCAAAGGGCGTATCGGTGCCGCGGCCGACGCTTAGGTTTGTGGTTTCTAACAAACCGATGCCGGGATAGAGCGTCGCTTCGGTCAGACTTCGCATATTGGGCGAAGGATTTATCCACGTCTGCCCCGTTTCGTCGAACCACATTGAACGCTGCCAGCCTTCCATTTTTATCACGCGAAGGTCAGCGCCGATCTTGCGTTCGGCATTCATCAACATTCCGAGTTCACCAATAGTCAAGCCGTAACGGACCGGAATTGTATGAGCGGCTATAAATGAAAGTTTGTCTTCCTGTGCGAGCGGGCCTTCCGTTTCGACGCCGTTGATCGGATTTGGTCGGTCGAGCACATAAACCGGGATCTTTGCCTTCGCGGCCTCTTCCATCACGTTCTTTACCGTCGCGGTGTAGGTGTAAAACCTCGCGCCGATGTCCTGAATGTCGTAAACGATGGCGTCGAGATCTTTTAACTGCTCCGGCTTAGGCCGCCGCATTCCGTCTTTATAAAGTGAATAAACCGGCAGCCCGGTCTTTTCATCTTTAGAGTCGTCGATCTTCTCCGTATCGAGTTCGCCGCGAATCCCGTGCTCAGGAGCAAATAGCGAAACAAGTTTTACGTTTTTTGCTTCGAACAGAACATCGATGGTCGTTTTGCCCGCAACGTTTCGGCCCGTGTGATTTGTGACAAGTCCGATACGCTTCCCGTCCAGGTCCTTGAATCCATTCTTTTCAAGGATATCGATACCATTGAGAACTGACGCCGCTTCCTGACAGCCTGTACTACAAGTTTCACCGCTTGAAACGACCGGCCCGCCGAGGCTCACATTTTGGATCGGCAACACTCCGGCATTTGAACGTGCGGCGGCGGCCTTCCTCGCTGTCTCAACTTGTTCGCGGAATCTGGAAAGCTGTGCCGCGACCTGAGATTGATATTCAGCCTCGGCTAACCGATATGCTTCGATCGGCGTATCCCGGATCGCCGACGCCGCGATGGTCGCGACCTTTGCCCGCAGCGGTGTTACGTCGCCCTTGCCGTCCGGGTGAACGCGGTTCGACATAAAAACAACAAAAGTCTGCGATGTCGGGTCGATCCAAACGCTCGTGCCGGTAAAACCGGTGTGCCCAAACGATCCAAGCGGAAATAACTCACCGCGGTTCGACGAAAACGCGGTATTAATATCCCACCCAAGCCCGCGCGTCGCCCCGTCTTCCGAAACGACATATGGCGCGGTCATTTTAGCGACGGTTTGGGCGGATAGAATACGAGTGGAAGAAACACGACCGGTAGGGAGTGTGCCCCCTGATGATCTACGAGGCACACTCGCTACTGCTCGCGTTTCTGCCTGTGGGACAACACCGCCATTCAGGATCATCTGGCAAAAAAGCGCAAGATCGCCTGCGGTCGAAAACAATCCGGCATGGCCCGCGACGCCGCCCATTCGAAAAGCGGTCGGATCATGAACTCTGCCGCGCAGGATTTCGTTGCCAGTCTTTTCGTCGCCCTCGAACTTCGAACCGAGATAGCTGTTCTGTCCGCGAATATTTTCGGTCGGCGCCACCTGTGAGGATGGAAAATTGGGTTCGTAAGTCATCGGGAACGGTCGAAATGATGATGCCGAAATTCCTGTTGGCAGGAATGCAAATCGATACGAAAAGCCGTTCACGTTGAACCCGCCCACACGTTGAACTATCTCTCCTAAAACAATGAACCCAATATCCGAATAAACAAACCTTGTCCCCGGCGGGTTTCTTAGCTTTTCTTTTTTCAATGCTGCTAGCATCCCATCCCGGCCGATCCATTTTTCCTTTAGGTCGAAATCCGGTGCGTAGCCGGAGGTGTGCGTTAGCAGTTGATAGATGGTTACGCGTTTTGCCCGTTCGTCCGCTATGTCGGGAAAAAATTTACCGACGGTGTCGTTCAACCTCAATTTGCCCTGTTCGACGAGGATCATTATCGAAGTAGCGGTGGCGATAGGTTTGGTCAGGGACGCAACGTCGAAGATGGTGTCGATCGTCATTTTCTCCACCGTCGGCACGAGCGAGCGATTGCCGAAGGCCTTCCGGTAAACGATCTTTCCCTTGTGTCCGACTATCACGACCGCGCCGGGCAGCTTCTTCGCCGCGATGTCGGCATTGACCAATCCGTCGATCTGATCCAGCGTCGCCGCATCCATCCCAACCGCTTGCGGCTTCGCGGACGGCAGGCCTTGCGCACGGGACTGAACCACAAAGGCAAAGAGACACAGAGAAACAACAAGAAACGTTGAAAACCCTCTGGAGCCTTCAAAGCTCAAACTCATGATGAACTGCCGGAAATTCATTTTTTCTTCTCTGTGTCTCCGTGCCTCTGTGGTAAAGATCCTAACGCTATCCTACCGCTTTGCACGCAGTTCCCGCTCGCGTTCGACAAAGCTTTCCTTGCACAGCCGCACAAATTCTTTGCCAATCGGCGAAAAATGCCCGCCGCGCAAACGGGCGAGTCCGAGTTCCCACTTTATCTCCGCACCTTCGATAAGCCACGAGCCAAGCCTTCCTTCCCGCACTTCCTTTGCGACCGATTTTGCACCGGCCATCCCAACGCCGAGGCCCATCTCGACCATTCGGGTAACCGCCTCCTGGCGCGAGAGTTCCATTGTGATATTCGGCCGCACGTTTGCCGCCTGAAAAAATTCGTCTATCATCCGCCGCGTGTTGCCGCCGCGTTCACCGAGAATAAGTTTCTCGCCGGCCAGCGTAGCGGCGCTGATGTATTTTTCTTTTGCGAGCGGATGCTTGGGATGGGCGATCGCAACTATCTCGTCTGAGAATAGGGACTCGGTGTTAATGTTCAAATTATCGACCGGCAGTGAGACGAACGCCGTGTCGATCTCGCCGTGCATCATTTTCTCTACAAGCGCCTGGCTTGTTCCGGCAGATACTGTAAGTTCTGCATTTGGGAATTTTTCGAGCAGGCTGGAGAGGATTCCCGGCAATTGGGTCATCGAGAACGTACCCGAGGCCGAACCGATCCGTAAACGTCCGTATTCCGCACCCGCAACCTCGGCTATCTCTGCCAACGCAGAGTCGTGTTCGCGCAATATCTTTCTCGCACGTTCGAGAAGATATTCGCCGGCTTCGGTCAAAATTACCCGCCGCGGCGTTCGCGTGAATAGCTGCAGCCCGACCTCGTCCTCAAGCTGGCGGATCTGCATGGAGATGGCCGCCTGGGTCACGTTAACGCGGCGGGCCCCAGCCGTAAATGTCTTTGCCTCCGCGATTGCCAGGAAAGCTTTTAGCTGTCTGATCTCCATATCGTTTTCGCTATGAGGCCCGCCCTTGACGGCGGCCGCTCTGCTTTGGAAGGAATACCGGACCGGATGGAACTCCGAACTTATTGTATATCAACCGATCTTATCGAATACATAAAATCTGTTAAATTTGATTATATGTCAAGTATCGACAAGAATAGTTTGGCGATTTGTTGGAAATAGTATCCCCCAATGGCGGTTAAGCGGGCAAAACGGAACGGCAACGGCCGAACTCTATATCTGGGCGTCGATGGCGGAGGCACGAAAACTCACATCGCGCTTATGACCGCAAGAGGCGAGATCAAAGGCGAAGCATTTTCGGGGCCGGCCAACCCGCTTCGCGTTGGCGTTGAGACCGCTGTCGCAAATATTGTCAAAGCCGTTAATGACGCGTGCGACGACGGCCGGGTGTCTCGCTTGGACATAAATGCCGCGACGCTTGGGCTTGCCGGGGTCCGCCGTATCGACCAACGCCAGCGCGTCCGCGACCGGTTCATAGCCAGCCTGGGCATCAGGAACACGACCGTTATCACGGACGCCGAGATAGCTCTTTACGCCACAACGCTCGGGAAACCCGGGCTGGTGGTGATCGCAGGAACAGGGTCGATCTGCTTTGGGAAAAATGAAAAAGGCAAGATCGCGATCTCCGGCGGTTGGGGGCCATTGGCGGGCGACGAAGGCGGTGGCGTTGGAATAGCCCAAGCCGCCTTGCATTCCGTCGCAAAGGCATCGGACGGGCGCGGCATCGCAACCACATTAAGCCAACAGGCATCTGAATATTTCAGGGCCTCCGGGCCAGAGAATCTGATCGTCGCCATATATTCGCCGCAGGTCGATAACACACGCATTGCAGGCTTTGCAAAATTTGTTGTAGAGGCGGCGCAGAACGGCGACGCGGTCGCAGTTAACATAATGCAGGAGGCAGGCACAGAACTCGGCCTTGCCGCCTGCGCCGTCATCGAAAACCTTGGCCTGGCAAGGACAAAGGTACCGATCGGCTGCGTTGGCAGCGTGTTCAAGGCGGGAGAATTATTGACAAAACCGATGATCGACACCATTCGCACTGTCGCGCCCAAAGCCTTTCTGACCGAACCGGAGATCTCCCCGGCGCATGCGGCCGCTCTGATGGCGTTGGAAAGTCAGCGTGTTTCGAATAACGGCGATGGCCGATAGAGAAATAAGCTCGAATGCTTCCAATCACTGAACAGGAAAATCTGAACACGATTGCGATCGACAAAGCCTCGACGATCGATGCGGCGAGCTTGATCAATAACGAGGACAAACTTGTCGCGGCGGCGGTTGAGAAAGTTCTCCCGCAGGTGGCAGATGTTATCGATCATATCGTTGAACGGCTGGAAAAAGGCGGCAGGCTTTTCTATATCGGTACGGGAACAAGCGGACGCCTTGGCGTGCTTGACGCGTCGGAGATACCCCCGACTTACGGTGTTTCATACGATCTCGTGCAGGGCATTATCGCCGGCGGCTATGAGGCACTTTATCAAGCGACTGAAGCCAGTGAGGACAACCGTGAGGCGGCTATGACCGATCTCAAGGCCCGCGGATTGGACAAGCAGGACGCCGTTGTCGGCATTGCCGCGTCCGGCCGCACGCCGTACACGATCGGGGCCGTTGAATACGCCCGTTCGCTTGGATGCTTTACAGCAGCCATCGTTTGTAACCCTGATTCCGAGATCACAAAAGCGGTTGACATCGCGATCGTTCCGGTCGTTGGGCCTGAAGCGATAACCGGTTCGACACGAATGAAGGCCGGTACCGCGCAAAAGCTGATACTCAATACGATCTCGACCATCGCGATGATCCGGCTAGGCTACGTGAACGGCAACCGAATGACGAACATGAAGACGTCAAACGAAAAACTTCGCGAACGCGGCCTGCGGATACTGATGGCAGAAACGGGCCTTGAGGCGGCGGCGGCATCTGCATTGCTTGAAATGGCTGATCATGACCTTCGCATCGCGCTTGTAATGCATCGGGCCAAAGTTGGCCGTGAACCAGCCGCACGCTCGCTCGAAAGTTCGGATTTTGTAGTCGATGATGCGGTACTGAGCTTAAGGGAGTAAAATTCGTCAGCGAAGATCTATGCGGGCCGGCCAGGCGCGTTTTTTTCGTATTCTTTTTTCGTGGGTTTCGTGGTCAGGATCCGGCTTCGCCAACACGAAAGACACGGATCAAGAGACGAAACCCACGAACAAGCTGCCGAGCGCGAATGGTGCCTGCTTTGAATAAACCCTGCGGCCTTCGGATGGAAATCGGCTCATCAAGACTGTACAATTAACGATCTTCTTCTCCGCGTAAAAATATGAGGACAATTCTAATTTCCCTTTTGCTTTTATCGTTTGCCGCCTGTGGTGAAAATAAGCCTGTGCCCAAGGCCGCCGTTCCTGCTGATGCTGATCTGAAGGCCGACATTGTGCTGAAAGGCGCGGGGCAAGAGCGAACGATCGAGATGAGTTTTTATTTCTCAAAGCCGGTCGCCGCCGGTGAGAAAACGGCTCCGCCGGTGGATGTCATAGCCGTGGACGAACCAACATTTAACGGCACGGCCCTGACGCAAGGTACAAGCGAAGCCGGAAGGGTAATGTATTCGGCATCTGGCGTTCAGGTCAGGCATGAGAACATTGTGTCGCTAAAACTGAACGGTAAACAATACGAAGGCAAGGCTGTCACGCAGAATGCTGTGCCGAACCGCAGCGTGACCATTGTAATGGTGCCTAAATAATCAAAAGTCGGATCAAGATAACTCCGCATTCTGATGCAGCCAATTGACCTGATAATAATTTTCGGCTATCTGATCGGCATCACCGCCTTCGGCATCTTGTACGCCGGAAAGCAGGAGACGACCGAAGACTATTTCGTCGGCGACCGGAGCGTGCCGTGGTGGGCGATAGCCATGTCTATCGTGGCGACGGAAACAAGCACGATCACGTTTGTTTCCGTACCCGGCGTGGCATTTGCGAAGGGCGGAAACTTTCAATTCCTGCAGCTCGTCTTCGGCTATATGCTCGGGCGGATCGTCATCTCGCTCATCTTCATTCCGCTTTATTTCAAGGGTGAACTTCAAACGGTCTATCAGCTTCTCGGCGATCGCTTCGGCAACAAGGTCAAAATGCTCGCCTCGGCCCTGTTCGTCGTGATGCGGAACATCGCGGACGGCATTCGGCTGCTTCTGACGGCGATAGTACTCGCTGCCGTTTATACCTCTTTCAATCCGGCCGCCGATCAGACAACGATAATCATCGGCTCGATCATCCTGCTCGGATTGGTGATGATCGTCTTCACCTTTTACGGCGGAATGGAAGCCGTGATATGGGTCGAGGTCGTGCAGCTCGTCATCTACATCGGCGGTGCTATTGCGGCCGCCGTTGTGCTTATCCAGAATATCGACGGCGGTCTTTCGACAGTACTGAACGTCGGCAGCCAGTACGATAAGTTCGATGTTTTCGATTTCAGCCTCGACTTCGCAAAGACGTATACGTTCTGGGGCGGTTTGATCGGCGGTTGCTTTTTGACAATGTCAACGCACGGCACGGATCAATATCTGGTCCAACGATATCTCTGCACCAACAAGCCGTCATCGGCAGCAACAGCGTTGTTGAGTTCGGGTGCGGTCGTACTGGTCCAGTTCATCGGTTTTCTGTTTATCGGAGTGCTGCTGTTTGCGTTTTACGCCCCGTACAACTCGGCGGAGTACGCTCAAGCCGGCGTGGCGGGAAGCGGTGTTCCGGGCACATTTCCGTTTGCAAAGCCTGACCAGGTCTTCCCGAATTTTATTACCGAACACATGCCCG
>JADYZI010000184.1 GCA_020853255.1 Acidobacteriota bacterium | reverse complement strand
GCATTTCACGGTTACGCTCGACCTGATCCTTTCCAACAACCGGAATGTTATTTTCCGCCTGGCACGCGACAACGCACGCATTACAACCAACGCACGATGTCAGATCGATGGTCATTGCCCAGCGGCTGTGCGTCTTGTACCAATCTGAGTAGGTCTCGTCATACGCCGATTTGTACATCGACGTCGGATACATATTCTCCTGCTCCCATTTCGTCGGCGTCGCCTCGAACACATCAGCATCAAGAACCCGCAGAAGATCGCGGTTTTCCATGTTGAAATGGATCTGGGACGTGACGACGGTTGTCTTTTCACCTGTCGGCGCAAGTGAGCCAAAACCGTAATTCATTGCATCCGACCGGCAAACGTCAAAAGCATTGTAGCCAAGGCCTGTACCGATCCGGCCGGCCCGCGTCCGGCCATAGCCCATATAAATAGTCACGACATCGTCGGGCTGGCCCGGCATTATCCACATCGGCACCGGCTTCTGTATCGTACCGCCTTGATAGGTAAGCTTTACCAGATCAGCCGTCATGTTGTTTCCGCGGGTGTTAACGAACGCAAGGCCGCGCTCGCCGCCTGAAATTTCGCGTTTATCGTTCCCTTGATTGAACCCAAGCTTTGCGGCCGTGTTCGGGCTTACCAACGCGACGTTTTCCCACGTTATCTTGGTCAACGGATTCGGCAGTTCCTGCAGCCATCCGTTGTTGGCGAACCGGCCATCATAGATGCTGGGATCCGGCCGAACACATATCTCAATGCCAGTTCCCACGGGCTTCACTTCCGGCTGAGACAGGAACGCGGTGTTAACGGACAGCGTTTTTGCGGGCAATGCGGTGTTCCCTATCAGCCCGTCGTGCACGGCCCGGCGCCAATTATCCTCGAACGTACGCGGAGTTGATGGTGCCGGACTCGGCGCGGCCGCCGGACGTTCTGCTATGGTGATTGTTTCGCGTCCCGCATCTGGCGTGGGTGTCGGCTTTGCTGCCGTCTTGTCGGCCTGTTGATCTGCACCGGGTGCCGCGGGCGCCGCACCGGCGGGCAAGGCCGCGGCGGCCGGCGCTGTCGAAGTGGCGATATTTTGCGTCTGCCAATAACCCTTTACTATATCAAGGTCTTTCTTATCAAAGTTCTCACGGAAGAACAGCTGCACCATCTGGTGAAAGCTCTTTCCAGCGTAGAGAGGCTGGATCAAAGGCTGAGTGAGCGTGATGGTGCCGTCATACGCACGCCCATCACTCCATATTTCCAGATAATGGTTCGCAGGCACATGCCAATGGCAATATTCCGCCGTTTCATCAACATGCGTTCCGAGGTGGACCCTGAGCGGGATCTTATTCATCCGGTCAGCATCCAGCTTCAGGTCCGCCGGAGTGTCGTAAACTGGGTTTCCACCCAGGATCACAAGCGTTTTTACACGCCCCGCATCGATATCGGCGATCAGTTCACTAAGTTGCTCGACCTGCGTTTTTTCATAGGGCGAAAGCGGATCGGTATATACGACCGTCTGTCCGACATTCCCCAGTGCCGCGTTCATTGCATGGGCGAGTGCGTGAACGACTGGCGGCTGCTGATCGCCCGCCACAACCAGTGACCGGCCGCGATTTGCAGTCAGGTCGCTCGCCAAGGCCGTGATCCACGCCGAGTACTCCGTCTGCGTCGAGTTTGCCCCTGAAACACCGACGGCCTGGGCAATTGCCTTCGCGATCTCTGCCATCTGGCTCGGTTTGACCGCAAGCCGGTGATCGGCCTTCGCTCCGGCAAGTGTCGGGGTGGTCTCGATCACGTAAAGCCGGCTCATTTCCGCAGCTTCCTTTGAGTGCCGGGTCTTTATCGCGTCGTTCATATAACGCGGGTTAAAGCCCGAGAAAATGTCGGCATCCAGCAGAAGAACGCGTTTGGCCTTGTCAAACCGGTAAACCGCATGGGCCGGCGAGCCAAAGGCCATCCGGGCCCCGGCGATCGCATTGTCCTGATTGACCGGCTCGTACTGGACCCATTTTGAATTCGGCAGCTCCGATTGCAGCTGCTTCATCTGGGCCAGGAAGGTCGGCGACGTGATAGTTTGCGTCAGTACGCGGACGCCGGCACCGCCGTCAGCCGAGTTTTCGGCGATAGCGGAGCGGAAACTGTTTGTAAAATCGAGCCAGGATTTCTGTGTTCCGCGATTGAGGATAACCTGCGACCGGTCCGGGTCGTACATATCCAGAAGCGAACCCTGGGCACGAAAATCGGTTGAGCCAAGGCTTTGCGGGTGCTCCGGGTTGCCCTCGATCTTGGTCGGCCGGCCTTCGTAAGATCGCCCCAACAGTCCCAACGACGTGCCGCCAAGGGGCATAGCGGTAGCAAAGAACCGGGATCGGCCCGGGAGCATATCTTCCTGATCGCGAACGCGGGGAACGATCTTCTCAGGCGGCTGGATAACGCACCCGCTCAATCCGGCAAGGGCAAGCGTTGCCCCCATCACCTTTATAAAACTTCGGCGTGTTACGGGGTCGTTCCATTCCTGCCCGTGCGCGGGATATTCCCGCTTTACGAACTCCTCGAACTCAGGCGTATCCGCAAATTCCTCGACACTGCGCCAGTAATCCTTGCCGCTTCGGCCAAGGATCTGTTCACGCAAATTCGCAAAGTTTTGTTTACTTTCGGGGCTATTCATTTCTTTTACGCAAGAGTTACGCGTTTTCGCGTGCAGCACCGCGGCTGACGCCGATCTCCGGTCTAAAAGGCTCCTCGCGGGCAAGAGTTTCACGCCTGTCGGCGTAACTCCTGCCTTTACCGATGACAGATCGAACAGCTCGTCATCATTTCCCTGCTTCTGATCTTGTACTTCGCCTTCAGTTCGAGCCGCTCCTCAGGCTCCAGGTCGCGATCCTCCCACTTCATGTTGTAGATCTCGGACTTCGGCCTGATGAATTTCTCCGGCTCGCGATGGCATGCAATACACCATTCCATCTGGAGTGTATTTTCCTGGTAAACGGCGGGCATATTGTCCACCTGTCCGTGGCAGGTCGAGCACCCAACGCCCTTTGCCACATGAATACTGTGGTTGAAATATACGAACTCAGGCAGATCGTGGACCCGCTGCCATTCGATCGGCTTGTTGTCACGGAAGCTTGCCCGGACCGGTTCCAGATAAGGGCTGTCAGACCATATCTGGCTGTGACAGTTCATACAGGTCTGCGTAGGCGGGATCGACGCGGTGGCTGTTGTCTCGACCGTCGAGTGACAATACCGGCAATCGATACCGTCGTCCCCGGCATGGTGCTTATGGCTGAACTGCACCGGCTGCTGACGCTCAAGGTAACGGCCGGTCAGATATGATGAACGGGCGACTTGCGTGTACACAAAGAACGCCGTCCCCGCCAGCACAGCTACCGCAAGCATAGAGATCCTGGCTATGTTGTTCGCACTTTTGTTAAAGAATTGTGGCATTTTAGAAATTCTCGTGCGCGAGTCGGATCAAGGAAACCTGTACTTTGCCAAAACTGCGGCGCGGTATAGGGATCCAAATCTGACGAACGATCCGTACTTGTTGTGTAATATTACCGTAAAACTTTACCCAATATTACAGAATCCGCGTAAATCCGCAAATCCGGTTTAGGTCTACTATAGAAAATAGAGTTATTGGACAACCCAATCAACCCGCGAGGCATCAGCGGGCCTAATTAAAGAAATTAATCTTCGACAACAAGCCCTTCCTGATCTGAACACGCCAGGAGTGCAACTCCAGCCGCTGCAGCATTTCGGCCTAATGTGCCGGCAACAATGCGCGTGCCCGCAAACGATGGGGCAAATGATAATTCTTTTGCCCGTCCGACGACGGCGTCAAGTACATAGTGCCCTGCGTCCATCAATTCCCCACCCAGAACGACCGCTTCAATATTCAATAAATTTATGACACTCGCAATGGCAGTCCCGACATATTCACCGGTCCGTTCGAGCATCATTTGGGCAAGATCATCTTCTGTTTCGGCGGCTGAAAGTATGTCGGAAATATTTAGACGCCTTTCATCGAGGCCGCTGAGTGATGACGTGTTGTCCTGACGCATACGGTTCTGGGTTCGCCGGACAATATTCGCCGACGAAGCAACATCCTCAAGCCGCATTCCTTCCGAATTGATCGTTACATACCCAAATTCACCGGCAAATCCAGCCTTCCCGCGCCAGATCGAACCACCGAAAATGAATGCCCCGCCAACACCTGCTCCAAGCGTCGCATAAAAAAGGTTCCGGCTGTTGCGGCCCGCACCGAGCCGAAATTCACCATATGCGGCCGCGTTGGCGTCGTTTTCCAGTGTTGTCTTTAGCCCGGTTGCCTGAGCAACATCATGGGCCAGGTCAACCTCGGTATGTGCGGGCATGCTGGCCGAATACGCAACTTTTCGGGTGGCGCCGTGGACAAGGCCCGGGACGGCTATCCCGAGGCCGTCAAGGCGGTCGAGATCGCCCTTTACTTCCGCGACGAGCGCGACTATCTGCTCAACGGTGTTCGCCGCCGGGTCAAAATCTTTTCGGTATGTCCGCGCGATGGTACCGCGTGCGTCAAGATAAACGCCGACCAGCGAGGATGACGATACCTCAATGCCTAAGGTTATGCGATCTTGACCGTGGGTTTCAGCCATGTTGGGTAATTATTCCGCAATGTATTGACCGGACTACCGCGATTATTAGCCAGCCTTGCTCAAGTGTCAACCGGTGCGATTTCCTGGGTAAACTTGTGACGCTCTCAGCCTTTGCCAGAAGGCCCCGTTGGTGTGCTCCGCGATCTCGCGCGGATACAATTGTTTGACTGCAAGGG
This sequence comes from Acidobacteriota bacterium, assembly GCA_020853255.1. The sequence goes on along the minus strand of JADYZI010000184.1, from coordinate 130 downwards.
CCGGTGAAAGCTACTCTTTTTATTTACCCGCCGGATCTTGTTTAGGTCCGCACCTATGGATCAGCTTTCTCAGATCATCGAGCTTTACGGTATTTACGCCGTCTTCGCCCTCTGCACCATCGAAGGCGAT
>JADYZI010000183.1 GCA_020853255.1 Acidobacteriota bacterium | reverse complement strand
GATAGCTTATCATCTCAATGCTCGCAAGCCTTCCCCTCAGATAGTTGGGTATCGTCTGATTCCAGATCGAACCGCGAAAGATGCCGGATATCATATCAAAGAATCCGGCGGCAAAGAGAAACGCGAGGGCGAGCCAAATACTGCTGGAAAGGCCAAAGAAAATTATCGCGATGCCCCATAAAGCCGCCGCCAGGGTCACCATCAGTCCGTGCCGCTGTACGTTTTTTGTCCAGCCGGATGTAAGGCTCGCGACAAGCGCACCCAACGCGATCGCCGCGGGAAAGAACCCGACGTACTCTGCCCCAAAGACCATCGCCAAGGCCGGATAAAGCGCCTGCGGCATTGCAAAGAACATCGCGGCAATATCGATAAAATATGTTCCAAGCAGTTCTTGCCGCGAAAAGGCGTACCGCCATGCTCGCTTGATCCCTTGCCAACTCGGCCGCTCTGCATTTTCTGGCGGCGCCACCGCGGCGATGGCGTAGACCGCATACAGCGTTCCCGCGAAAGTGACCAGGTCCAACGCGTACGCGATCGACGGGCCGAGTTTGACAGCAATGACGCCCGCGATCGCGGGGCTGATAATTGCGCCCAGACTCCATCTGATCGAGTTGAGCGCCATCACTGCCGACATAAGTTCCGGCGGGATTATTTTTTGAATGAACGATTCGAAGGCCGGCCGCTGGATCGCCGCAAGCCCCGCGTGGGCGGCGACGCAAAGGAACAGCACCCAGATCTTCGGATCCGGCAGGAGCGAATTTACCAATAGGACAGCCGACGCAAGGCCTTGCGCCATTTCCGTCAGCCGCAGCAGCCGTCGTTTATCAAAAAAATCCGCCAACGCTCCGCCAACAAACGCCAGCACGACCATCGGCACAAACTCGGCAAGATAGATGTAACCCACCATCGCCGACGACCCCGTCAACTCATACATCTGCCACGGCACGACGATGAAGGTCATCATCGAACCAAAAAACGAAATAAGCTGCCCAAAAAAGAGCAGCCGATAATCGCGGGAGATCTTTAGTGGTGAAATGTCGAGTAGCATCAAATTCGCCGTTTTGCACGGGTCACGGCCTTATATTCTCCGTCCAGTGAAACAGCCATGTCGCGTAGGCATTTGCCGCTATCGAAAATACATAGGCCGAGATCTCAAGGTTGGTTAGCCGCTTCGGAGCGCTTTCAAGCATGATAACGAAAAGCCAGGGCAGGCACACGATCGCGTATCGATATCCAAATTGCCAGCCGCCGGAGTTGCCGTGCATCCACAGGATGAGACACAGCGTGATCACAGCCGCCCAGGCCGCGTATTTCACCACCCTGTCCCGCCAACCGGACCTGAACGCAAACAAAAGGAAAGGGCTGCTGATAAGTATGGAACTGCTAAATCCGTTCGGCATTGGTAGTGGAAAATGGTCACGCATGTCCCACCCTTTAAGCAACATCTCCCAGACCTGGCGTGGTATGTAGTAGGGAGAAAAGATGCCGTGAATATACCATGGCTCATTCAAAACGCCGGGGATCCGCGCATATCCAAAATCAGCAAAACTCCCGAAACGTATGTAGTTGTACAGAAGCGTCGCTACCCCAAGAACGAACGGAAATACGCAGAACTTGATCAGCCTCGATATCTGAGTAGATCGGGCTTCGTTCATTTTCGGCGCACCAATATCGGGTTCCGCGCGCCAAAGCAGATACAGAAAGATCGGAGCGGTCAATAGAACCTCGGTCCTGTTGCCAAAGGCAAGTGCGAAGAACGCCCCCGCGATCAAGGGCCGACGATCAAAGAGTACAAAGTAGATAGCGCCCAACTCGCCAACGAATGAAAAGCCGAGCGCAAGCTGCCATGCTCCGGCCACCGTGATATTTGTCCAGGCCCAGGTTCCAAACAGCATCCCTGCTGCCATAACGATCGCACGGGATCGAGACACCTCATATCGCTGGGCTAGTTGTAGAAGCAGCAACCCACCCGCTGCGGCGATAAATGCGCCGATAAGCCCACCCGGCATTTCCGTGATGATCCCGGTGGCCTTTGCAATTGCGAACGGTATCATGGTGATCACGCTGCCCAGTGGAAAGACCGAATAATAAGTGCCGTCGAAAGGTACAAATTCGTTCAACCATGGTGGCGGCTGTTCTGCCAAGCCTATCCGGCCATGCAGGATGTTATCAGCCACGCGGAACGTGTAATCGAAAAAACTCTGCGATCTCGGATTTGAAAAGAAGTAGATAGAGGCACATGCAACCACGATCGCCAGCGACAGTTTACGCGAGATCGGCACGAAGTAGTCAGTTGATGGTTCGGTTTCCAAGTTGGTCGTAGTTTAGCGCAAAGAACCGTGGGTCTTCATCTGCTCGCCTTTTGGCAGGGCCCTGGAAGATTGGCTTGCCGTTCCCTCCTTTCGGTAAAGCAAATATCCGCCTTCTTCTAACAACAGATCACACTCAATGCAGGACTGCTCGCTGCTAATTACTAAGGCACCTTTGGGCGGGCGCGTTCGGTATGGCAGATGGATAAATTCGTTCGTATCGCGGCCTTCGAGCGTCGCGTACCACAGAGCATGAACATATGCCGGTCCCCAGTATCCGTCAACGAGATATATGGGCCGCTCCGGCCGAGCGACCGCCGCGACATAGACAACCTTGTAGCCCGCATCGAAATACTCTCCGCGGTCCGCTCCGTAACGGTGAAACAGCCAGAAGAAATGACCGGCCTGCACGATGGTCAGCGTGAGCAAGGCGGTCAGGATCGATTGACGGATCGCTGTCAACCGCGAAGGCCGCAGAGGCTCAGACGGGTTCGCCACGGGATCTACGGCAGAAGTTTTCTCCAAGCCCAACAGCCAACTCAATGCTGGAATTGTTAAGACAAGAAGAAATATCGGATACGCTATCATGCGAAGTGTGTGAAAATGATCGTTCGTCATCGCCCCCGGAACGATCGACGCAAACGCCCCGAATAAAACATACAGCCACCATCGGTCCTTTCGGTGCCGCAATATCACGAGGGCGGCACCAATCAGCGACAATGCAAACACTCCGATATAAAAGCTTCCCAAACCCGCGGGCAAATGATGGCGCGGATTGATATCTCCGGCAATAAGCATCGTGATCGGGTTCAGCTCCTCAAAAAAGCGTGCGGTAAAGGTGGCGGCGATCTGTGTGAACGACACGCCGGGTTTGAAGTAGGAAACTGTACGAAACCTGTCGGTGAGCTCCGGATGCCGGTATGCATACACCGCCAGCGGGATAAGTGTAAGCGCAAAGGCTGCCCATACCGAGGCGATCGAAACGACGCGCTTTCGTCCCGTCGCAAACAAGATCAGCCCGCCGGCGAGCAACGGCCCCAGAAGCCGGCCGATGGTGTAACTATAGGTCAAGAGCACCAAGGCGAATGTGATCGCGGAAATATCAATGAGGCCCCATTTTTCTTTCAAAGATACACGGGAAACAGCCCAGAGCAAAAGCACAAGCGCCATCGGGTAGAAGAACGTCTCAAGCACCAGCCGCGAAACCTCAAACAACCACGGCGTAACTAGCGCAAAGCCACCGACAAGAGCACCTATCCATCCGCTGCCCGAAATCCGGCGGGCAAGGAGGCCCAGCAGCAGGCACGCGGCAAATACCCACGCAGCCGCAAACAAGCGCGCGATCGTGATCCCGGGGCCGAATATCTTGAACAGCAATGCAAGTAAATAGATCTGCGTCGGATTTGCATACTGGGTGAAAGGGCCCGTGTAAACAGGAAAAAACAGCGGAAACTTCTCGCCGCCTTCGCCGGCACCGGTCTCAGCTACAAGGTAGGCGTTATACGAAAGGGCGGATTCGTCAACGTAATAACCAGGCGGATTTTCGGGGATGCCGGCAATGTAGACCGCAAACGATCCGATCGTACCAATGACAAGGCACAAGACCCAAAATAATTTACGCGGTTGCCCCCTTTGCACACCCAACCCTGACAAATTCAAAACGTGCTTCCGGACACTCATCAGGGTATCATTGCGCGATCGCATGTCCTCGTCCGCCTGTGTAAACGATAGTTCACTCTTCCAAAGTCAAACCGGTGAACGGACCGTCCACGCGAAGCACGATGACCATGTGTTCATCTATCTCGAAGACGATTCTGTAACGCAAGAACACCAGTTGGCGAACCTCCCTGTCCAGTTCCCGGCTCTCCCGCGCTACAGGACAGCTTCTGGGGAAAACGGTTAGCCGGTCGTAGATGCAGCGGTACAATTCTCTCAACCACTTTTCCGCCGCAACCTCGCCCCATGTTTCGTGGCCCCATTGGTACGACGTAAGGATATCGTCCACCGAATCTGGTTCAAAGAAAATTTGGAATCTCGGCATATTGACCGGTGGGTGAGGTTAGTCAAAAGTAATGCCAAATTTCTCAGATATCTTTTCAAAAACCTC
>JADYZI010000182.1 GCA_020853255.1 Acidobacteriota bacterium | reverse complement strand
GCAAGGAACTTTTTGACAAACTCTTGAAACCGCTCTCTCTCACGGCAAAACATCTCGTTATCATACCCGACAAACATCTATGGAAAATTCCTTTTCAAGCCCTAAGTCCCGATGGGGAACGTTACCTTATTGAGGAGAAGCTCGTCAGTTATTCGCCTTCTGTTTCGCTGTTGCTGGAGCACCTGAGCCAACCAAAGCCGAACAGACGAACTATTCGAGCATTCTCTAATTCCTCGTTCAATAAATTGAACCTGCGGTTCGCAGATGCCGAAGCTTCGAGCATAGCGGGTCTTTATAGATCGAGTGCTTACCTTGCTGCTACCGCGGCGGATCTTCAACGGCATTCTGCCAACGCTGATATGATTCATCTTTCAATGCACGCTCAGGTCGATGGCGAACAACCGCTGGAATCCTTTCTCGCCTTCCGCGCCACCGGCGCCCACGATGGCCGCGTCACGGTCAACGACCTTTTGAATCTGAACCTCAAGAAAGGGAGTCTCGTATTTCTGGCTTCGTGCGACACGAACAATGTGCTGAACGGCGAGGGCCTCGTTAGCCTTGCATGGGGAGCGATGGGTGCTGGGGCAACCACTGTGATCTCCGCCCAGTGGGAAGCGAATGATAAAATGACCGGGATCTTTACTCAGGCATTCTATAGATACTATAAAGCAGGTCTTTCATCCGCTGAGGCTTTACAAAAAGCCTCTATGCAAATGATCAAGAACAAATCGAACAACATGCACGAACCCTATTATTGGGCTGATTTCACGGTAAACGGAGACTTTCGATAGATCACCGTAAGTTTCGCTCCTCATCGAATATCGCCCCCAAGTAAATGACGAAGCAAAAAGCATTGGAGGGTTTTTTGGAATCGCTCCCACGATCGGGGCCACTTAGAATCACTTTGTCACCAGCTCAGTCGACGCGGATAGCCTCTATCTCTTGATGCACGCTCAACTCGACGGCGAAGATCCACTTTCATCATTTCTGGCATTCGCTCAGCGGCCTCGCGATTCTGGAAGGCTAACCGTGAACGACCTGCTGTCGATTCGTCTCAAACCCAGAAACCTAGCATTCCTAGCTTCATGCGACACCAGCAAAGTCCACAACGGTGAAGGCCTCATCAGCATCCCCTGGGCGGTGCTCGGCTCGGGCAGCTCGACCATAGTCTCATCGCAATGGGAGGCAACAGACAAGTCAACCAAATTGCTTGCCACGGCATTTTACGCAGAGCTACTTAATGGACACTCGACATCGATTGCCATAAAGAAGGCTGCAGTTTCAATGATCAACAAGAAAGAGGTTGGGTACCACGAGCCTTACTACTGGGCCGCCTTTAGCCTGCTTGGAGACTTTCGATAGTCACCGCGTAAGCTCAGCGTCAAGGACGACTCGATCTCCTGCTCCATCAACAACACAGTCACGTCGCCACTCATCCCCTCGCTCAGAGCTCGTCGCAGCCGGCAAACTCAAACCGACCGACGGCACCTACGGCCTCCGCCTCGGCCATAATACCGACGTGATTGTTACTGATTTCAAGAACACAAAGGCACAATAACCGCTCCGAATCCGACTTTGTCGAGGAACTTTGTTTCAATCGTTACGTGAAAGATATTCATACACTTTCGGCGGACGACGCGACCTTTTGGCGAACCCTCATACCCCTGCATTCATTACCGCCATCAAAGCTTCCGGTTTTCTCATACACCGTTCGACTGTTACCGATTGAATATTAATTCCACCGTGACGGCATGAAATATTCCGCAAGAGAAGTCGGGTCGAATGTTTGCTTTTGTCATCGTCGCCGATTGTTTCTGTGTCACCATGTACCCCTCTTCCACGACTTTGACTCTAATCTCGTCGATTAGCGGGTACACTTCATCAAATGGGGCTGGGATTGAAAACAGGTTCATATTCGATACCTAATCGTTTCCGGGTCGCGGAGAATTAATCAAAAGACTGACACACCGCTCCAGACTTACATGAATTTCAAAGTGTTTCGGGGAGTAGGCCTAAATCGAATTTTTGTGGAAGACGAGGAGCGTGGCGTTCAAGTGCCTCCAATTGTTTAACGATCGGATTAGAAATCAGCCGTCGGCGTCGGCCACGGGACCGAAACTCTTTTCCGCACGTGGAGCATTGGTGAAATTCGGAAGGTGTAAAGCTTGCTGTATCCGAAGACCTGTGCGCCCCTCCGCATTCCGGACATGATAACGAAACAACCCGTCCCGAAATATGCGGCAAGATATTTTGGGCCATAAACCTCTGAACATCCTTTGCATCGAGGTAGATTCCGTCGATGACAACGCGGGAGTATGTATTGTCGTAGTCGTCTAAGATAACCCCATTTTCGTCGTAAATATGAACATGGATTCCCGACTCTTCAGAGTTCGGATTCGTCCAAAATATTGCAGGATTCGACCCCCATATCTGAATGCCGCCCGGGAAATCATTTTGTTTGATCTTCAAGGTTCGATCAACTTCCGTTGGCACGGAAGTCTGGTGGCCAAAATGCTTTTGTAAACCGATCAATGGATTGCCGATAGCGTCTTGATCGTCACGAAAATACTTTCCACAGCCAGAACATAAATGACGGTGGTGTGGATGCAAACTGAACCAATCTTTGTCTAGGTGGGATACTCCGCAAAGACCGCATTCGACATTCTTCATGGGATATCCGAACACAGACGAAATCATGTAGTAAATCGCATCCAATTCGGAAATCTCCCGCTGGCATGAAGTCGACTCTGAGTTAGTCAAAGTCACCTTCCGGTACGTTCTATCGATGCATTTGTCTCCGTTCGCCGTTTCCCTAGCGTGAACATGAACGCCTCGATCTATCGGCATAGTCGAAGTGTCGTAGATTGGCGGAACCGCACCCCAAAGCCCGATGCCACCTTTATATTTTGAGAGATCGAGGACTATCTGTTCTTCAGGCAAAACCTCAGGAATATCAGCGTATCGGCATTTGTCCGCAGGCTTTCCGTACTTCGCCGTCGCATCCGCACGATGGTGGATGCACCAATACCGTGTGCCGCCGTCCCGACGCTTCCCAACATCAACAATTCGACATTTTGATTTCAACATGGAGTGTCTCTTTTCTCCTCAGCTACTTAAGCAGTCCCAAATTATGGATTTGACCCAAAGACGGGTTCGGGCGGATTGGACGACGAGCTGATCCCACTGCAATGGAAACCCTCTTCAGCCTGATCGCATCTAAACGCCGAAGCAACTGTTTCACCTGCTCTTCGCTGAGTTTTCGACCACCGCGTCCGAGAATATCTTTAGGAATTCCTCCATTTTTTCCAAACAGCTCTACCAAGATGTCCATTGTCTCCTTTCTAGCTCTTTCGATTTCATCGGAATGAGTAAAGAGCACGGATTTACCGCCAACAATGTAAGGACTTAGGATTCGACGCTCGAAAGAATCTATGTCGTGTTGGTCGAGCGGATGCTTCTTGCCGGAACCGTCGATAACGATGTTTCCGCCGAGTTGTCCGCCACTCCGCAAATGTAGTCGCAGATGAGGAAACCGGTCGAAAGCCTGTTGCATCGTGATGCGCTCAGCAACTTGGAAACCTCCGAAGATGTACTGGTCGTAACCTTTAATCTTGCCGGAAATTGTAAAGTTCCAATCCCCTGGTTCTAGTTTCCGCCTCAAATCGGGGCGGCAAGCACCAAGTGTTGGAGGAATCGCTTCTAAACAAGGATCCTTTACATAGAGTCCTCGCTCGGGATCAAATCCGCTGCTTGTGATACTAATTGGCGACCTAAAGCTCATTATTTGTTACCTCAAGAATAAATATTCACATATGTCCTCCAGGCCACTCGATTTGTTCTGCTACTTAGAAAAACTCCAAGAAATGGTCTGCTTAAAGTGATTGCCAACGCTTCGAGGGAGAATTCCAAGATGTTGGAGCCTCCCCACAACAATTCCGGGGCTCACTTGCTGCTCACGAGCAAATTCTAATAGGGTATCTTCGTCAGGGATACCAACTTTTATCAACGCTTCAAGCGCCATTGGCTCGATAAGCGTATCAGCCGCAAAACGATTTGCCTCTTCCTCAACTGATGCCATCGGAATATCAATTATCTTATCACTTACCGACTCGGTAGCATTGTCTAAAACTAAGCCGAATCGGCCTTTGTGCAACAGGACATGGCCGAGCTCGTGGAAGAAAGTAAACCAGAAGATGTCGTCTCTCTTGTGCCTCAAAGTTAGGGCAACAATTACCTTGGTGTCCGAGATCCAGTTTGTGCATCCGCTGACTCCGGTCTTGCCAAGTTCAGGCACGATTACAAATAGAACGCCTACCCCTGCGCAGAGCTCTTGCACCACACCAAGGGCGTCTGTGACCTTGTTAACGGTTTGACGACGGAGCTCAGGAATCAGCTTTCTTAGCTTTCGAGAATCAAACTCGCTTACAGGGATTTGGTTTTCAAGGTATTCAGCAAAGACTTCCGTTGCTCTCACCCAAGCGGAAAGAGCCTCCTGACTCTTCTTAAACTTTGCTGTTTGCCGATAGGCTGGATTCGCAGCCTCCCAAACCGTCTGCCAACTCCGCGGCGATGCAACCGCAAAGAAGCGAAGCAAGGTCTCTACCGGCCCCTCCGTCACATCTAGATGAGCAAAATATCCAGCATTTCTCATCTGAGAGACAGGAAAGCGTTTTGCCCATTCCAACCATGGTCCAATTGAAGCTTCCTCGAGTCTTCGGGCATCATACTCATCATATAGCCGTTGTAATCCGAGCCAGAATCTTGCGGGACGCTCGAATACTTTCTCGAGAGCAAGAGCAGTGCGGGGCGAAATTGGAGCTTTACCGGAGCAAATTTCACTTACGGTCTTTGGAGTGAGGTCCGTACGCTGGGCCAGTTCTTTCTGTGTCCATCCATAGCTCTCCAGATAGTCGAGAAGTGTCTCACCTGCGTGAGGCGTGCTTTCGGGGCTATATTTCACTGAGTTTTGCCTAATCATGAGTGTCCTTGACTGCGACGATGTCTACGTGGGTTATAGAACTCCATCGCTCTAGCTCATCTCTCTCTTTATCCATAGACATCGGATCGGTTGGTCTTTCTTCAACTGGACGAAACAGGAGTCGGAATGGGTGTTTGAGATCTATCGAAAACGTCCCTTTCAATTCTCCCTTCAGTTCATGACATCGTTCGGGCAACTTGAAGGGAGGCCAGAAATCGGAGAGCCGTTCGGCAGCCAGTAGGGCCGCCAGTCGGATTGCAAGCTTTGAAGCAATATCCTTTCCGAATGCCCTAACACGTTTCCTATCGTCTTCCAGAACCTTGCGAAGAGCGTTATCCGGTACGTCTACTTCCATAACCCATAAGGTAATTCGTAGATACCGCTTACGAATTACCTAAAGGGTAATTTACGTAGACAACACTTGTCAAGGACAGACCTAGGAATATACGACACGCAGTGCGGTCAAACGGTTCAGATCCACGTTATAAGCTCGCGATCAGAGCGCGGTGGATCTCGGGGAACATGGCGGTCTTGCCGCTCCGACGCCCCGCGTGTACTTCAGTACTCCGCCGAGCGACATAGCCCCATTCGTACCGATTCCGTTATGCTGGACGAATGACATTTAGAGTTGTTTTCTTTGCCGAAAAGGCCTATCTCTCATTCGTAAAGGAATCGCTTACGATCTCGTATTCAGATCACGAAAAGGAAGTGGAACGTGGTGCTGTGTGTGCCATTGCGCTAGCCTGTGCTCTTGAAGCGATCGTTAATTCTGTGCTTGCAAACTACACGAGCTTACGGCACTACGATGATCTTCGATTTCGGTCGAAAATCGACACTTTATTTGACCTTGGCAAGTTAGAACTAGCTTGGGACAAGTTGCCGCTGCAACGCATTGCTAGTTTGATTCGACTTCGTGATTGGCTGGTTCACTATAAGAATTCGGATATTGGGCTAATCAATAGCGAAGGGCAATGGATCGTAGATGCATTGAATAATCAGCCAAAGCATGATCCAGACGCCGAGCTAGTATTCAAAAATATTGAACTCTTATATCGAGCAGTGTTGGATACAGCGATCTGCTTAGCTGAAGCCCTTAGTGCCGAAGAGGAGTTCGCCTATCTAAAAACGGAAGAATTTGGTTCATTTCTTGTTGGCTAGCTTCAATGTCGCAAGACGGCCCCGCAACTTGTAAACATTCCGACCTTGGTAAATCATTAAAGATTGCGTTGCATGTATGAATGCTGTTGAGATCGAAGAAGCCGTTTCCCTGCTCGCTGAGCAGCCTTTTGACGCCGAGGGGTTCCCTTTCGCGTTTCTGGAGGCGTTTGGGAATAAGGAGACGACGATCAAGCGGCTGAAAACGGGGGCGACAAATCAATCGGATCTGCCGGGTGGGGTTCTTCAACGCAACAACATTCACATCAAGGTCTGCGCGGATGGCGAAGTTCCCGCAACTCTCGACGAGCTTCGTCAAAGCCCGCAAACTGCGAAACAAAAAGCCAAATTCATACTTGCGACAGACGGTAAGTCGTTCGAAGCGGAGAATCTGCTGGACGGCGAGACAGTCGCTTGCGATTATTCCGACTTCCCTGACCATTTCGGTTTCTTCCTCGCCCTTGCAGGCATATCCACGGTCAAGCAGATCCGCGAAAACGCGTTCGATATTAAGGCTACCGGGCGTCTGAATCGGCTGTATATCGAACTGCTCAAGGAGAACCCGGAATGGGGCACGGCCGAGCGGCGCGAAGATCTGAACCACTTCATGGCCCGGCTGATCTTCTGCTTCTTTGCCGAGGACACGCACATCTTCAACGGTGAGATGCTCTTCACCGCCACGATCGAACAGATGAGCGCGCGAGATTCGTCGAACACGCACGAGGTGTTGACCGAGTTGTTCCGGGCGATGAATACGAAGATCGCTGATCGGGCGTCCGCAAACATCCGCAGTTGGGCCGACGGGTTTCCTTACGTGAACGGCGGCCTTTTCAGCGGGACAATGGACGTGCCGCGATTCAGCAAGATCGCACGTTCTTACTTGCTGCACGTCGGAAAACTCGATTGGACCAAGATCAATCCGGACATCTTCGGTTCAATGATTCAGGCCGTTGCGGACGACGAGGAGCGCGGTTCGCTCGGGATGCATTACACGAGTGTTCCGAACATCCTGAAAGTACTGAATCCGCTCTTCCTTGACGACCTGCGTACACAGCTTGAAGAGGCAGGCGACAACAGCCGCAAGCTGCTTAACCTTAGGAATCGTATGGCCCGGATCCGTGTCTTTGATCCGGCGTGCGGCTCGGGCAATTTTCTGGTCATCGCCTACAAACAGATGCGCGAGATCGAGGCGGAAATTAACAAACGTCGCGGTGAAGCTGAACGACGAACGGATATCCCGCTGACAAATTTCCGCGGCATTGAGATCCGGCACTTTTCCGCCGAGATCGCCCGGCTCGCGCTCATCATTGCTGAGTATCAAGCCGATGTGCTCTATCGCGGCCCAAAACTCGCGCTTGCGGAGTTTTTGCCACTTGAAAAAGCTAACTGGATCACATGCGGGAACGCCCTCCGCCTTGATTGGACGAGTATTTGTCCGCCGACGGGAACGGGCGTGAAGCTTGTTGCAGATGATCTGTTTAGCACACCATTGGATCAGCCCGAAATCGATTTCGAGAACGAAGGCGGCGAAACCTATATCTCTGGTAATCCGCCTTATAAAGGCAGCCAAGCACAAAATGCAGAACAAAAAGCTGACCTTCAAGCTCTTTTTAAGCAATTCGAAAAGCGATGGCCTTCGCTGGACTATATTGCGGGCTGGTTTCTGAAGGCATCCCTATACTTGGGGCTTACACGAGGAGAGGCTGCTTTTGTGACAACAAACTCTATATCTCAAGGTGAGCAGGTTCCGATTCTTTGGCCTCACGTCATGAAGTCCGGTCAAGTGATTAACTTTTGTCACGCCTCTTTCAAGTGGAGTAACCTCGCTAGTCATAATGCCGGGGTAACTGTAGCAATTATCGGATTTGGCCCGCCGCGAGCGCAAAAGCAAATTTTTGAATCTCAAGGTGCGAATGAAGTTGCCGTCCGTGATGTCGCCAATATCAATCCATATCTTGTGGGATCTGATACGGTATTCGTGTCTGCGGCCAGCGGTCAACGAGCTGACAGGTGGCTAATGCTTAAGGGCAATCAGCCGAGTGACGGGGGAAATCTTTGCCTCAGCTCAAATGAACGTCAGAATCTTTTGAGCAAAAGCCCGCAGGCGTCAAGGTTTATCATGCGGTACGTTGGGTCGCAGGAAATTATACGCGGTGAACAGCGATTCTGCATTTGGATCGAAGACGGTGATAAGGATAAAGCGAGGCTGATACCCGCTTTGAAAGAACGCTTTGACAGGGTTGCCGAAGCAAGGTCAAACAGCGTTGCTCCAAGCACTCGCCAATATGCCGCATTTCCATATAAGTTTCGACAAATACAGGATGTAGGGGAAAAGTTCACTATCGCGATTCCGAGTGTAAGTTCCGAACGACGAGAATTTTTGCCCGTCGACCTGTACGGCGCCAGAACGGTCGTATCCAACCTCGCTTTCGCTCTCTACGACGCGCCTATATTTAATCTCGCTATTATTGCTTCTCGACTACACCTCGTTTGGATCGGAACCGTTTGCGGAAAGTTGAAGACTGACTATCGTTATTCTAACACGTTGGGCTGGAACACCTTCCCTTTGCCTACATTTAGCGATCAAAACAAGGCCGACCTTGGCCGCTGTGCCGAAAACATCCTGCTGGCTCGTGAGACCCATTTCCCGGCCACGATCGCCCAGCTTTATGACCCTGAGAAGATGCCCGCGAACCTTCGCGAGGCCCACGAGCAGAACGACGAAACTCTTGAGCGAATATACATCGGTCGCCGGTTCAAGAATGATACCGAGCGGCTTGAAAAGTTATTCGAACTGTATACGGAGATGACCGCGAAACAAGGCGACGGGCAAAAACCAGCTAAACGTAAAACCAAAGGAACCCCCAAATGAGCAGATCGGTACATATACCTTCTATTTCGGTTACCTACGCCCAGGACGGGCGATCGACGAACTCCAACGCGCTCGGAATGCGGCCGATGCAGGAGCGTGCCTATCAGAAACGCGGCGAACAATATCTGCTTATCAAGTCGCCTCCCGCGTCGGGCAAGAGCCGTGCGTTGATGTTCATCGCCCTCGATAAACTCAAGAATCAGAAACTCAAACAGGCCATCGTCGTCGTTCCGGAACGCACTATCGGAGCCAGCTTTCACGACGAGCCGCTGAGCCAATTCGGGTTCTGGGCTGACTGGCGGGTCGAGCCTCGATGGAACCTCTGCGATGCGCCCGGTAACGACACGAACGGAAAGGTCGATGCTGTTAGAAAGTTTCTGGAAAGCGACGACAAGACGATGGTTTGCACGCACGCGACGTTCAGATTCGCGATGGATCGCTTCGGCGCCGAGGCTTTTGACGATCGCTTGATCGCGGTTGACGAGTTTCACCATATTTCGGCAAATCCCGGCAACAAGCTTGGCGAGCACGTCCGCGAACTGATGGCTCGCGACAAAGTGCACATCGTCGCGATGACCGGCTCGTATTTCCGCGGCGATGCCGAAGCCGTACTTCACCCGGACGATGAGGCCCGGTTCGACACCGTCACCTACACCTATTATGAGCAGCTGAATGGATATCAATATCTGAAACAGCTCGATCTCGGCTATTTCTTCTATACCGGCTCGTACACCGACGAGATATTACAGGTGCTGGACCCGAAGGAAAAGACTATCCTTCATATACCTAATGTCAATTCTAAAGAGAGCACAAAGGACAAGATCCGCGAGGTCGAGCACATTATCGAGGAACTAGGCGAATGGCAAGGTGCCGATCCAGACACCGGATTTCAGCTCGTGAAAACGTCTGACGGGACGATCCTCAAGATCGCGGACCTCGTAGATGATGAGCCCGCTAAGCGCGACAAGGTTTTGCGAGCACTTCGCGACCCCGAGCAAAAGAACAATCGCGACCATGTCGATATCATCATAGCCTTGGGCATGGCGAAAGAAGGCTTTGACTGGATATGGTGCGAACACGCGTTGACGGTCGGTTATCGTTCCAGCCTGACTGAGATCGTTCAGATCATCGGCCGGGCCACACGCGACGCTCCCGGGAAAACACGGACGCGCTTCACCAATCTCATAGCCGAACCGGACGCGAGTGAACAGGCGGTTACCGAGGCCGTCAATGACACATTGAAAGCCATCGCCGCGAGCTTGCTAATGGAACAGGTGCTCTCACCTCGTTTCGAGTTCAAGCCGAAGTACAAAGAAAACGTACCGACACCCGGCTTCGATTACGGTGAAGGCGGCTACGATCCCAATAAATGCAATGTCGGCGTGGATGCCGAACGCGGCCTCATCCAGCTTGAGATCAAAGGCCTGGCCGAACCGAAGAGCCCTGAGGCCGAACGCATCTGCACGGAGGACCTGAACGAGCTGATCACGGCGTTTGTTCAAGATAAGCGAACGATCGAGAGCGGCCTTTTCGATGAAGAGCTGATACCGGAAGAGCTAACGCAGGTTCGCATGGGCAAGATCGTAAAAGAGAAATTTCCGAACCTTGGTGACGAAGACCAGGAAGCCGTCCGACAGCACGCGATCGCTGCCCTGAACATCGTGCAGCAGGCAAAGAAGACGTTGATCGGCGACGGCTCTGATGCGTCTCAGAATACATCTCTTATCGATGGCGTGCGGCGGTTTGCTCTGTCAGTCACGGAGTTGGATATCGACCTGATCGATCGGATAAACCCATTCGGCGAAGCCTACGCGATCCTCGCCAAGTCGATGACCGAGGAGCGGCTGAAACAGGTTTCCGACGTCATTATGCGGAAACAGTCAAAGCTGTCGCCGGAAGAAGCTCGCGATCTGGCAATTCGGGCGTTGAAATTCAAAAAAGAACGCGGCAGAATCCCTTCGTCGACCGCTCAGGACGCATGGGAACGCCGCATGGCAGAAGGTGCCGCCGCATTTGTGAGATATAAGGATGAAGGCCGTTATGACTGACATCGACCTCGATGAGCTACGGTCGGAACTGGAAGAATTTGCCCAACCGGCAAAAAAGGTCCAGTATTCGGCGGCCGCCCAGCGCATAATTGCGGGTTTCGAGGAGATCGACCGCTTTGTCGATGAACACGGTCGTCTGCCCGAGCACGGCGATGATCGCGACATCTTTGAGCGCCTTTATGCGGTCAGGCTGGACCGCATTCGCGAATCTGCGGAATGCCGTGAGGTTCTCAAAGACCTCGATTCGCGCGGGTTGCTGGGTGACGAAGCTGACCTTAGCTCACGACGCGAACCGACGGATGAGGAACTGCTTTCAGAACTCGGCTATGAAACTGATCCCGATGAAGATCTGATGCAACTGAGGCATGTCCGATCGCGCGAAGAGATCAAAGCAGCCGAAGAGATCGCAAAGCGGAATCCCTGCGAAGACTTTGAACAATTCAGGCCGATCTTTGAAACGATCCAGGCGGATCTTGAAAGCGGTAAACGCGAGACGTTGAAGTATGAGAATGACTCCCGTATAAGAAAGGGCGATCTTTTTATACTCGACGGGCAGACGGTCCTGGTCGCCGAAGAGGGCGAGCCGTTCCGCAGCAACTACGATCGAGATGACTGGAGGCTGAGGGTCATTTACGCCAATGGGACGGAGAGCGACCTGCTGATGCGTTCCCTGCAACGCGCCCTGAACCGCGACAAAACAAGCCGCCGAATCATCGAGCCCAGCCTAGGTCCGCTTTTCGCAGGCATCGAAGAAGAAGGGGATCTGGCGACGGGGTATATTTACGTCCTAAGAAGCAGATCTGACCACCCGTTCATTACCGAACATCGAGAGGTCGTCCATAAGATCGGAGTTACCGGCGGCGACGTTAAGGCCCGCATCGGCAACGCGAAAAAGGACCCAACCTATTTGTTAGCCGATGTTGACGTAGTAGCTACGTTTAAGCTGGCAAACATCAATTCTAAACGGCTTGAGGGCCTGATCCATAAATTCTTCAGCAGTGCCCGTCTGAATTTAACGATCAAGGATCGGTTCGGGATCGACGTCGAATCGACAGAATGGTTCTTAGTTCCCCTGTCCGTGATTGAAGAAGCTGTTGACAAGATCGTTGATGGGACTATCGGAAACTTTCGCTACGATTCCGAAACCGCGCGGCTGGTTCCAAGGTAGGAACGGTCTTCGACAGTCTCGAAGAAGAACTAAAAGGAATTGGAAGGTGTAGAAATCAATAGGTTCGACGCGCATTTGTCTCCGGGTTAATCCTGATTGAAGAATCTAATTCAGCTTCAAGAATGAGTAAGCAGACGTATCTAATTCGAATCAGGGACTTGTTCGCCAATCTCGCCAGTCAGCTTCAGCATGATAATAAGGCCGGCCGTGTCGATCTAAACACAATCTCTGAAGAGATCATTCGGCCGGTACTGCAGGTAGTCTATAGCCTGCCGAATCTGGAAAATCTAAACTTTGAGCACCCGAACGCTCCGGGCGTGGATCTTGGGGATAAGGTCAAGAGAATTGCCTTTCAAGTAACCTCCCGCGTGACTAATCAAAAGGTGCTTCACACCATCGGGAAGATTGTCGAAAACGATCTATATAAAGATTACGACGAGTTCTTTGTCATCGGTCTCATACCGGTGACAGCGAATATAAGTGTAAAAGGGTGGGAGAAAGCGACTCTAGGAAAGTTCCCCTTCAATAAGACGCATCTGCTAGATACCAGCGATCTTTACGCGAAACTCGATTATGTCGAAATCACCGAGGTAGAGAGTCTCCTGTCCACTCTTGAGCGGAACATGGGCACGGGCGAGAAGTACGGTTTTGGAGCGCTGAAAAAAGGACTTAGAACCGTTTCCAATCGCTCGGCACGTCAGGTCTTAGAATCGCGGCCATCTGTTCGACGCCCTCACGTCGAAAGGCAGCTTAAAGAGTTTCTCGCGTCCCCCGTTCGGTACTGTTTCTTGACCGGCCCATCGGGCGTCGGCAAATCTACCGTTTGCGCACACGCGGCTAACCATGCATCAGCAGACAATTACGTACCGTTATTCACCCAAGTACAGCCAGAACAATATTTCTCACTCGATATCATAGCTAATGAGATCCGTTCTGACATGAGACTACGACCCGGCGATCTGGAATGGTCGCACGTAGTTGCTCCGTGGGAGACTGAACTCGACCCGTCCCCTGGGTCGGGCGTCGAAAATGAACCCGAAAAACTCCTCCTGATTCTGGACGGACTCGAATCTGCGGATACGGAACATCTCGCTAATCAACTCGCACAGCTGGATCGCTCCCTGGCTCGTACGGACCCGAAATATGTCAAAGTGATTTTCTCTTGCCGCGATAGTGAATTAGCGAGCATTCAGGAACACAAACTTCTTCGGTTCTACACCCAGGCCGCCGACCTGCGCGGGCTATCCCTGGTTGATAGCCGAACTATCGAGGTCGCTGACTTCGACAATCGGGAACTCGATGCCGCTCTGAACGAAATCGGGGCCATTCATCTTCTGAAAGAGACTGACGGTCAAGGAAAATTCAATGATCACATAGCGTCGATGCGAAGCCTACTGAAACACCCGGGCACCTTCGAGCATTTCGCGGCTCTGCATGCAGTCGGAGACATTACCGAAGCCAGTGAAGAAACGTGGAGTACGCTACTTGAAAAACGTCTAGATCAGTGCTTTCGCAAGATCGAACAGCTTACCGGATCCACTGCCTCTGAGATCAAGACGTCGCTTAAAGAGTTCCTTGCTCATTGCCGAGAGAATCGAATACGCGACTTTTCTATCCCGATCCCAGAGGTAAAGGAGCTCTTTCCGAAATTGTTCGAAATCACTAAGGGCGGAGTTTCTCTGTACGACGCTTTGATCGCAAGTGGCGTAGTCACGTCCGGAGATATTTTCACCTTCCGTGTTACTGACGCAGGTGGATATCTAATGTCGTTCCAATTGGAAGATCAGCTTGCGGAAACTAACGAGCCGGAGCGTACGGATGTAGTGATGTCGTGGCTACTGGAACGATGGAACTACTGGCCCGTTGCAGATGCTGTACTCTCGTTGATCGACCGTCTCGCTACCGGGGCACCTCTGCAGAAGGATTTGCTTGACCTAATATTGGAAGTAATCGCGGTTAAGCATCAGGAGGAATGGTGGTTCGGGCTGATGAAACCATCGGTTCTCGAATTTTTATTTGAAAAGGCTCGGAGCGAGACAAAGAAAGGGCTCTTCTATGAATATCGGAATGCGTCCAGGCATGTCCGTTATTCGCCTTCGAACGACGAGCTACTTCGGCGGGCTCTATATGATCTCTCGGACCGCGCTAAGGAACTAGCGGCGGAATTGATCGGTGAGTATGGCTTGGTTTCATTTGCTTCGGACTTGATCGGCTTACTCGGCAATGAGGACCGGGAGGTTCGCGATGCCGCCGTAAAGGCATTTGGCAAACTGGGACCGACGACGATCGACCCGTTGTTGGAGAAGCTGGTGGACAGTTCGGCTGATGCTCCTTTGCGAACTCGGGTCACATGGGCTCTTATTTACGTCGGATTTAGAAATGACAGGATCTCGAACGCCGTTGCTCAACAGCTTCCCAATGCCAGTGACGACCGTGATCACGATTCATTCAAACAAGGGTTAGTAAATCTCGCCACCCATCTTCGAGATCGGGGACACACCGTACCCATTCTCGAAGCCTTAGCCTCAAATCCTTCGCCAAAGCTGATCCGAGCAGCAGCAAACTATTTCGCAACAATCGAGCAGGGACCGGCCTTCGATTCTCTACAAAGGCTTGTACGTAGCCTGAATCCCGAGGAGGACTTTGAAAATCGCTTCGCTCTTGCCTCGATTATTTCAGCACTCGTAAAGCTCGATCGAGTACGGGCGGGAGAGTTTCTGCGTGCAGAGAAGGAGAAAATCGTAACCGATCCCGACGTGCGTGAGATCTATCCGATTACGTCCATATTTGAGCACGATGTTCATGAACTCTTTCCATATTTCTATGAGGCGGCGGTTAAATCGGTCAATCCTACGAAGGTTGGCTGGGGAACGATCCAACTCGTCGAAAATATGGGCGCGATTTGGAGTCCCGCAGGTCTCGACTCTTTATCGACTGCCCCGAAACATGTTCAAAACGGATCGGCCGCATTCATTGACGCCCTGCTGCCTCACATTCACGATAGCGGCGACTTCTACGGAGATCGGCTGAACCGCATTGATTACCTAGCCCCGGTAATAAAAGCTCAGGATCCCGATTTCCCTGAACAGGCTCGTCGTTTACTTCCCCGAGTTTCGCCTTTCGGTACGGAGCAGCTTGGAAAATATTACTGGATTCTCGGCGACACGTCGCACGAACCGGCCCTTCTCGAACACTTCAAAAGTACCATCAAGAGGCAGGACGAATTCTCCAATGGTCGACGCGTAATTGCGATCAGCGGTGCTGCAAGACCATTGGGCACGTGCGGAACGGACAAATCGGCCCAATATATCCTTTCGAATCTTTCGAGCTTTTCGAAGGGCATATCTAGGAGGTTCGACGAACAAACCCTTCTCCCGCTCTTAATCCGGCGCCAGTGTGAACCGGCAGACATTGCGAAGGTGGTGTACGACGAATCCGCGGACCGTATTGGCCGAGCTGTCTGTCTTAGTGTGCTGAGAAATTTCGAGCCCACGGAACACGTTGAGCTGTATGCACAAGTTCTAGCAACATCCTCGGATGAACTGCTCCTGACCGAAGCTGTCTTCGGACTGGGCGTGAGCAGACAGGAGGCGGCGATCAAACCCCTTCGCGAGCTTGTTCGGAGAGGTGGCGTCTCCGCCTCGTTGAAGGGCTATGCTGCTCGTAGTCTGGCTGCCGGACTAAAGGCAACTGTCGCACTGCCGGATATCGAGTACGCTTTCAAAAATCTCACAAAATACGAGGACATACCGATTGAACTCTTCGCGACCGCTTTCATGGCGATCGGGGACAGATCGAGCATAAAGATCCTGAATGATATCCCGAACCTTCGACCAAACTCCAAACGCTACATATCTCAGGCTGTGTTCTCACTCGATGCGGAGGAGATCGACAGTCAAGAACTTGCTAGCAAACTGGAGGTTCGATCCGGGAGTGTCTCAGACTTTTTCGAAGAACAAACATTTGTTCTAAAAGGAATTCTGCGGCGAGCGCGGAATGAATTGCTCGAGGTGGTTGCGGAAGATCTTGAAATGAATCGCCTGAACGCAAGCAGTCAAAAACAGATATCGAGCTTTTTTCGGGTTCTTTCAGAGAATGATTCGATCGACAAAGAGCTTCTAGTCAGGATCGCCGTACCGATAATTACCTCTCGTGACCATGGCGTCCGTTACCACTCGCTCGCGACTCTCGATTTCCTCAACGTCGATCTTTGTCGAAGGACCTTTGAACGGGCGGTTGCATCAACGACAAAGGATGAGCGAGCCGCGGCATGTGCGGTAGAATCACTTGGCCACTGGAATTGTGACGAGGCCTTAATTCGTGAATATCGTTTCGACAAACGGCAATTCGTTCGAGAGGCAGCCGATAGGGCTCAGGCTCAACGAGCGAAGCGCGAGATGCTTTCATTTCATCTGAATGTATTTGAAAAAGACACTGGAATGAAGCGGCTTGTCTCTTACCTTTGTCTCTGCGAGAAAGGAGACAGGCACACGCTTCGGCGTTTAGGCGGGCTCGGCGAGCCAAACACCCTGCTCGCCATTCAAGCGAACGGCGTTTCGGAAGAGATATCAGCAAGAATGAGAAGCGATGACAACTTCAAGGCTCGGAATGAACTTAAGAAGCTTTATGAGGAACGTGGCCACGTTAAGATAGTATAGCGACCTCCTGTCCGGGTTCCGGGCTAATCGCTTTCACAATTCAGCAATATGTCAGAACAACCTCAACTCTCACCACCGGATGAATGGCTGGAGAAGATCAACGCTGAGCTAAGTGCCAAAGAAGTGCCGCACGTTCAAAGGCCGATGGAGGCGTGGCGGGAATGGTCGATGGAGACGGGCGTTTCGCTCGCCCTCAACGACCCGGACGTAAAGCGTATCTTCGAATGGTTTGCGGAGAATGCTCCCGAAGGCGCCCACAATTTGGGGTCGATGTACGTCGGCTCTTATTACTTCGACGCATCCTTCTGGCCCGTGACTATATGGCCGATCTTCGGAACCGTGCGGATCGATGGAAGAAATGCTCTGACTACGATGCCCGATCCCATCAGGCAACGCCTGTTCAGCGGCGGTCAGATGCAAGACTATATCTCAGTTTGGATGGATTGCGTTGACTACGGTCTTGGCTTTGACGATACAGTGTCGTCTAGTTCGACTGACTTCTCCCTCGAACTACTTCGCAGCGCCGACCAGCAATTACGATCGACCGTCACGGTGCTCCACCAACGCCATCCTAATCCTAAGGCCCTTGAGTCAGCTCGCATGGCGACGGAAATGTTCCTAAAATCGTTCTTGGCGCACCACGGAGGGCTAACAGAAGATGATGCAAGGAAACGCATTGGTCACGACCTTACAAAAGCTCTTAACGAAGCCCTCAGTTTGGACCCGAGCTCCGAGATCGGAAACATTGCTCAACATCTCAACGTGTTCCCCTTCGTCGGCGACAGATACAAGGGTTCCGACTATCGGCTTCAAGATCTTTGGTTGGGTTACCAGATAGCGCAATTTACCGGTACATTCGTCGTAAGGAGCTTGAGCGGTAGGGATATTCGAAAACAGCCGCCTTAAAATGTCTGCCCGAACTGATCTCGTGGGCAATCAAAAGGGCGCGGTCACCAATGATTGTTGAAGATTGACGTACGAGCTCGATCAAAACGAATCGATCCAGAAAGCGTAGTTAGGTTTCTATGTCAGCCGATCCCCCATCCCCTCAAAGCCAACCGCGTGCGGGATTATCGTATGATTATCGTATGTACGTGCTAAGACACAGCGATTCTGGTTGGACGCGATTTTCGCGAACGTCAATGAATATCCGCCTGTGACAGTAGGTAGCAGTAGTTGAAAAAGGGCTAAATCGAACTGCAAAACCTTTACTCGTGAGTTCGATTCTCACCGCCGCCTCCAATAACATCAATGGTATCAATGAGATACAGCTCGCCTTTTAGTCGAAAGTTCTTTTCAATGCCACGCGATTATCGTAACCCCCTGCGTCTACCGGTTCGATTCCTCGTTTGCTCGACCCGCAACACTACAAAGCTATCTAAGTTCGACGGACGGCCTTAATTGCAGACTTCCGGGGGCGACTTAGATGCGATGACAAATAATATAATCTCACCGGGATAGATACGAAAGGACCTACCGATGTACATCGGTAGGTCCCGAATGTCCTAACTCGTTCCCGCTCAACGCGTCGCCACAATTGCATTGCCGTCAGCGTCCAAGATCGTGATCGCATATGGCAGTTCCTTCAGCTTCGGTTCGATCTCGGTCCGGTCACCGACGATCACGATCGCCATTTTCGACGGATCCAGGTACTTGTTCGCAACCCTTGAAACATCCTTAAGGCTCACTGCGCTGATGTTTCGGATGTAGTCGTTGAAGTAGGTGTCCGGCAACCCGAAGGTGACCAGATTCGACAATTGACCCGCAACCGAACCGGTCGTCTCGAAGCCTTGCGGATAGCTATTTATTATGGCGAGTTTGTGAGAATCAAGTTCTTCCTGAGTCGCCGATGCCGAACCGCGCACACCTGCGATAAGGTTCATCAACTCCTCTACTGATTCTTTCGTTGAACCCGTCTGGAAGTCGCCGCCCGCACGAAAGGGGCCTGGACCTTTTCGGCTCGTGAACGAGCTGTAGGCCCCATATGTATATCCCTTCTCTTCTCTCAGAACTTTAAAGAGACGCCCCGACGAACCACCGCCCAAAATAGAGTTCAGGAGCTGGACCGCGTAATAATCCGGGTTGCTCCTGTCGATCCCGACCAGTCCCGCCGCAATCGTTGACTGAGCGGCCCCCGGTTTGTCGATTATGTAGATTCCGGGCTTGCCCCGCATAGTCTGGGCCGATGCCGGAATGGAAACGGGCCGACCGCTCTTCCATTTGCCGAGCGAGCTTTCCAGCTTCGCCAGCATCGCCTCACTTTCAATTGCCCCGACCACGATCAACGTCGCGTTGTTCGGAACGTAATTCGTTTTATGGAAACCTATAAGATCATCCCGAGCGATGGCTTTGAGCGTACTTTCCGTGGTGTCACGTCCGTAAGGCTGATCGCCGTAGAGAACTTTATTGAACGCTAGGTTGGCAACCGCACCTGGTTGGGACTTGCGTTGGGCCAATCCAATGATCGAACGGCGCCGGAGAGACTCGATTTCCGCGACCGGAAATGACGGATTTTGGATGACATCCGCGTAGATGTTCAACGCCTGATCGAGGTTCTTGGTGAGCGTTTGCATGAACACGTTGCTCGAATCCCAACCCGAACCCGCGTTCAAGAACGCGCCGATCGACTGCAACTGATTGGCAATTTCCACCGCCGAACGTGATGAGGTTCCTTGATTGAGCATCGAAGCGGTCCAGGACGCGACGCCATACTTCTCGTTCGAGTCGAGAATCGAACCTGAGTTGAAAACCAAATTCATCGAGACGATCGGCAGCTCCGGATTTCTAACGAACCAAACATTCAGTCCATTCGAAAGCTTGTGCTTCTCGATCGAAGGCAACGCGAATTTTATAGTCGGTCCCGCCTTCGGCAGCATCGCTTTTTGTCTGGCGATCGAGTCCTTGTCCAGTTCGGCGGCCTTGCCTGAGGCTGGTTTATCCGCTGCCGGGCTCGGTCGGGATGCGGGGGCTTTGCTCGGCACATAGCTCATCACCAGCCGATTCACCGTCAAATACTGATCGGCGACCCGCTGAACGTCCGCCGGGGTAACCTTGCGATACCGGTCCAGATCGGTTTGGAAGTAACTCGGCTTTCCTAGATATCCAGCATAACTGCTTAGTTGGGCTCCTTTGCCTGAAACGGATTCCAATCCGTAGATGAATTGTGATTCGCGCCCGTTCAACGCACGTTGCATCTCCTCGGCCGTCGGCGGCTGCTTCTTGATCCGCTCGATCTCCTGGTCGATCTCTTTCTCGATCTCCTCAAGCGTCTTTCCGGGCCGTGCGGTGGCGGTGATCTGAAATAACCCCCCTATTTCGTTGGTTGGGTTGCTGGCGAAGATCTGGCTGACCAACTCCTTGCCATAGTTCAAATTGCTTTGCAGGCGGGAGCCTCTTCCCGAAGAAAGGATCGAGGCCAAAGTATCGAGAGCTGCCTCGTCCGCGGAAAACTGTGGGCTGCCGTGCCAAACCATAGAAAGACGTGGGAAAGGGACTGCGTCTTCGTAAGTCTTGCGTATTTCACTGTTCAGTTTCGGCTGAGGATCGTTTGGCCTCTTGATATCGTCGCCCTTCGCGAGCGGGCCGAAGTACTTCTCGATCCAAGCCTTGGCTTGGTTCTCGTCAAAATCGCCCGCCAGCACCAAGGTCGCGTTGTTGGGAACATAATATGTCCGGAAGAACGATTTCACATCCTCCATGGAGGCCGCCGAAAGATCCGCCATGGAACCGATCACAGACCAATGATACGGGTGACCTTCGGGGTACATGGTCTCTCCGATCCTCTCGAACGATGTTCCGTAAGGCTGATTGTCCACGCGAAGCCGTCGCTCGTTCTTTACGACATCTCGCTGATTATCCAGCTTGTCCTGGGTCATCGCCTCCAGCAGATTTCCCATTCTGTCGGCTTCCAAATAAAGTGTCCTTTCGAGGAAATTGGACGGCACCGTTTCAAAGTACCAGGTGCGGTCTTCATCGGTAGTGCCGTTGACGCTCCCACCCATATCGTCGATCGCACTCAAATAGTCACTGCTGTAATTCTTCGACCCCTGGAACATCATGTGTTCAAAAAGGTGGGCGAACCCCGTTCTGCCCGGGGTCTCGTTCTTCGAACCGACGTGATAAAAAACATTCACCGCGATGATCGGCGTTGACTTGTCCTGGTGCAGTACGACCTGCAAGCCATTTTTTAGACGGTATTGGGTGACGTTGATATTTGGTAGATTGCCATTCGACTGTCCGAGGACGAGCGCCGGTAGCAGAAGTGCGATCGTTAATGTTAGATAGATTATTTGCCTGTATGAATTCCGCATTATTGCTGTCTCCTTAGTAAAAATGGTGCCTAGATCCGCGTACTTCGACTCCCCGAGGCGCATTTCACGTCAACCTCGCTCTTTATCGTAATTTCGCGGCCCCTAATCTGCCGATCTTAGAAATTTGAGAAACTCTTCTTTATCCCTCGTGAGTCCGGGGAAGGTCGCTCGGGTATTCCCGGCTGCGTCGACGATCGCGTACAGCGGCAGAGCAACGGTCCCGAATTTCTCCTCCTGGAACTTCTGCTGCTGCTCGTAGATCTCCCCTTCGCCGTCGGTGAACAACTGGACTTTCACGAAACGGTCCATCTCCTTAAGTACTTCCGCTTTGGGAAACATGTTCGCCTCCATCCAGCGGCAGTTCGTGCAGGTGTAGCCCGTGAAGTCGATGAAGACCGATTTGCCTTCGGACTTCGCTTTTGCCAACGCTCCTTCGTAGTCATCCTTCATCCACTCAGCTTCCGCGGCCTTCGCGGTGCCGGCCGGGGCGGTGGATTGCTCGGCCGTATACGGCAAAAACGATTCCAACTCCCCGAGCTTCGCTCCGAACAACCCGGTCAGCAGGTAGAACCCCAGCGAGAGGAACAAGAACGAGCACATCACTCGCACCGCGCCGAGGCGCTCCGGTTTGGAATCGTGCGAGAGTTGGAAGATCCCTAACAAGTACAGAGTTATCAACCCGGCGACGGCGACCCAGCTCGCCAGCACGACCTCGCGGGTGAAGATCCCCCAGTGCAGGACGAGATCGACATTGGAGATGAACTTCATCGCTGCCGCGATCTCCAGGAACCCCATCACCACCTTGATCGAGTTGAGCCACCCTCCCGAGCGGGGCAGCTGCGCGACGAGCTGCGGAGCGAGAGCGAGAACGAAGAACGGGAGGGCGAACACGCTCGAGAACGCGAGCATCCCCACCACTGGATAGAGCCAGTCTCCCGCAGCCGCTAATACTAGCAGCGACCCTACGAAGGGTGCGGTACAGGTGAACGACGTGAGCGAGAACACAAACCCCATCAGCAGCACGCCGAGGATCCGGCTCGATTCCTTACCTCGTGCAAAGGCGTCCACCTTGGTCATCACGCCCGAAGGGATCCCCAGCTCATACGCCCCGAACAGACTCAGGGCGAACGCGATGAAGATCGCCGCGATGGCGAAGTTGACGTACGGGCTCGATGCGAAGTTGTTGATCCCCGCCGCGCCGAACACCACCGCCAGCGTCACCCCGATCGCCGTGAAGGTGAAGATGATCCCGAGCGCGTACAGCAAAGCATCGCGGATCGCCAGCGACCGGCGGCCGGCGGCGTGATTGGTGAAGTACGAAACCGTGATCGGGATCATCGGGAACACGCACGGGGTGAGCAGCGAAATAGCCCCGGTCGCGACTGCGAGCCAAAGGAATGACCACAAGGCTTCCTTCCCGACGTCATTGCCGGTGACCGGTGGATCGTTCGCCTTCAAATCGGACGCGTTTGTGTCCGCAACCTGCGGAGGAGGTCCGTCAGATGGACCGGCAATACTGTTAGCATTCGAATTCGGATCAATAGTCGGGGTGGGGGATGGTGAAATCGTCGGAGAAGGAGAAGGACTTGCGGTCGGGCCAGGAACCGGGGTAGGAGAAGCAATTACGAGAGCGTCGCTCGACGCAACGATCTCTACCGGGGCGGAGACTTTAAGTGTCCTCGGCGGAAGGCACAACGTCTCGTTGCAGACCTGGTAACGGACGTTAACTGTCAGCGTCTGCGGGCCGGGTTGCGCCGAGGCGTCCACCGCCACGGGAACAGTGAACCGTGCGCTACCTGCGTAGAATTCGGTCATGATCCCGAAGTTCGGATCCATCTCTCGGCGGGGGGCGGAGCCGGTTGCTCCACCGGCTGCTTTGAAGGCTCCGCCCCCCGCCACCGTGATGCGCGTCGGGATCGGTCCGCCCGCCCCCTGCGTTATCGAATACATGTGCCAGTCGCCGCTGATCGACGCCGAAATCTGCGCAGTTATCTTGTCACCGACTTTCGCCTTCGCCGGTTTAGCGCTCATTGAGAGCGAGACTGGATTCTGCGCGTCAGCGGCGCCGACGAAGCATAAAATTCCCGCAAAGGCCAAGTGAAGAAGCGCCCATTTTCGAAATACCATCATTCAGACTTCCCATTCCTTGAACGCTGCGGCGAATCGCCCTTTCTTATTTTGATTGCAATTGACAATGGAATTCGCTTCGGCGGGTAGCATTGCTGAGCGTCGCAGACCTGGATTCTCAAGCTGCCTTCGATCCTGAGAGTGTCCTCCTTCACTCGATCACTTACCTTGACGCTCACCATTATTTCCGCGCCGTCTTCGAAGACCTCTAGTGGCGTCGGTGAATAGGCCGCAATCGCCTCAGTAGGTTCCGGGTATTCGATTGCACCCCATTCCATATCTTCACTCTTCTTCGGAATAAAAACTGTAGGAATAAGCAATGGATCAGCCGGGCTATTGGAGTTGGCATGAGCTCCAGCAGCGAGTTTGAGTTTAACTTTCAAAAGAAGCGTCTCGCCGGGCGCGGCCGTTTGTTTCGATGCGGTCAATTCGGCCCCCGCAGCATCTGGCTCGTCCTGTTTGGTCCCCTCCTGCGCAACGGCTCCCATTGAGAGGACGAACACCCACAACAAAGCGAGGAAATTGGCCATTGCTTTCTTCCCTGCGAAAACTGTAATCCGTTCCACTACCATCCTCCGTCAGACCGCATAGACAATGGGGTTATTACCATTGTTGTGCCAGCAGCATTTCGACCATCAGCTCAATTTGGCGAAGCCGTTCCGGGGACACGTTGCCGGTTTCAAATACCCGATTTCCCTTCTTATCGATCAGATAATTCGTCGGGTAACCTCTTATTTGGTACTCGTTCTTTAAGTACTCCGAGTCCGGAACTTTGAGGGGGATGAAGTCATATTTATTGCCGTTGAAAAAAGGCACAACCAGACTGTCTTGGTTTGGGAACGCGTTCGGCGCCAGGACTACAAACTTATCTTTCCCGTATTTCTCAACTAGCTTTTGAATATATGGTGCCTCGGCGTGGCACGGCCCGCAAAGCGGATACCAGAAATTGAGCAGCACCACTTTTCCGCGATAATCCGCTAACGAAACGGTTTTGTCCTGGTCGTACAGAGCGAGTGAGAAATCTTTGAAAGGCTTGGCCAGTCCGGAGACGCCGGTTTGAATGTCGTTTTCAATTTGACTTTCCTTTCTGCCGATCGCTTTGCCCAGCTTCGTCAATTCGCTGCGAACTTCGTCCGACGGACTTTTTACGTAAAAAGTCTTGAGACCTTCGTAAGCAGCTTCAGTTTGCCCGCCGGCGGCTTGAGCAGCGGACTTTAAAAGGTTGAACTTAACGGTCGCTTCCCTGGCCCCTGACGACCGGCTTGGCAGCTTGATCTTCTCAAGCATCTGGAGCGCGTCGGCTGTCCTGTTGTCCTTTATGAGCGACTCCGCTTGTTTGTAACCGGTGAGGAAGTCGATGTAACCCTGCCATTCCGTTTTGCCTCTTTCGGACGCGGAGGCAAGCATTTCGCGCGCAAAAGTTAACGCTTTATCGGGGGACGAATGGAGGTACATCGAAAACAGATCCGACATCCCCGACATCGATGTCTGGTTCTTGTCGGGAGGATACGTGCTTTTCAATTTCTCTAGGTAGGCAACTTTCTCGGCTTCATCTCCCTTGGATGCAATTTGGTAAAGCAAACTCGCCCCGCGTTCACTCTTAGGAAACCGCTTGATGAATTCCTGCGTCTTTTCTTTGAATTGCTCGTGATCGACGTCGGATAAGGAATAGTAGTAAGCAAATGCGGCATCCTCATCCTGCGGGTCAAGATCGCTGAGTCTTTTATAGAGTTCGGCTGCTATTGCATTATTTCCTTTGAGCTTTTCAAACTGGGCCAACATTCTTAAAACGTCAGGGTTATTTGGTTCGAGCCGCTGAGCTTCGTATAAATACTCCTGCATCTTAACCGGCTCATACGCATTGTTGTTTGCCAGAATTAATTGATAGACAGCCTTGGTTGGGTTGTCTTTCGCCAGCTTTTCATATTTCGCCTGCTTTGCGGCCGCCTCGGTTGTCAATTTGTCCGAGAGCTCTTTCATCACCTTTTCGTCACTGCCGAAACCGGGGTTTTCCTGATAAGCCCTCAATAGACCATTCTTGCCGATATTATTGATCCCGGTGTGTGCCTGATAGTTGTGCGGATCGATTTTGAGTATCCGGTTATAGGCATCAGTCGCGGCCTGAAAATCACTCTTTCTTTCGGCGGTTTTGGCAATCTCCAACTGCGCTTTGATGGATGAGCTTTTTTCATCCTTAATCAAAGAAGCGGGCGGTTGAGCTACAATCGCCGTTGCCAGTAGTCCGGCAAAAGCAAATAGGATGAAAACTGTTCTAAAACTCCCATGTTTCATATCTTTTTCTCTCCCTGATCATTAGGGCGTACGCCAACAGTCAAAATCTCACCGTCTCCAACGGTGCGTAAATCATTACTACTTCTTCTCTTTCAGCAGTTTTTCAACGATCCCCATCAGGTCGTCTTTTTCACCGATCCGGGCAATTTCTTTGCCGTTCTTATCAACGAGGATCTTCGTCGGAAGGGCTTTAACATTTAATATTGTTTTGGCTACCGGGACGGCCGAAGCGGAATTGGCTTGCGTCCAGGTCACGCCGCGCATTTTCACGACTTGCCGGGCTCTCTCATCTTGTTCCTTTGCGAACTCTGGATCCGGGACTTCCTCCTCGTCGTCTCCGGTCAGCGTCTCCGCATCCATACCTAGGATTTCAAAGCCGTCATCTTTGTATTTTTCATACAGTTCCTTCAGTTTCGGAATATCCGCCAGACACGGTTTGCACCACGTCGCCCAGAAATCGATGAGCACGTATTTCCCGCGAAACTCGGAAAACTTACGCGATTTCCCGGCAAAATCTATAAACTCAAATTCCAAAACGGCTGTCGGCTGTTTTTCGGTCGGTGCCTTGATCGATCCGCTTTTTTGAGCTTCGCCCCGAGAATTCGGTTGCTGCCCTAAAGCTGCCACCGACAGCAGAGCCGTTAGTCCAAAAAATATGATCGAACCTCTAAAATTCCACTGTTTCACAATCACTAATTTCTCTCTTGGTTAATAGGCATCACCGAAGAAGATCTAACCCACGTTTACCGCCGGTGATGAAAGCCGTCGAAGGTCTGTTATTGAGCTTCGACGGCTACAAATTCGTTTTTCAAATCGAGACGAAATCTGAGTCTAAAAACTCAGTCTCGCCGCGAACTGCAGCGACCGCGGCCCGCCACTTTGAAACAAGGGGCTGTACCCCCCACCGGCGCTGTAGGCTCGAGCAGCACTGGACGTGATCCGGCCGAACAGAGGCGAAGTTGTGACGGTCCCGTTGGCGTTACGAACCGCATTAACAACATTCGGATAAAGAAAGTTGGGGTGGTTAAAAAGATTAAAGGCTTCACCACGGAGCTGAAGATTTACCTTCTCGCCGAGACGAAACTCGCGATGCAGCCCCAAATCCACCTGCCAGAAATTCTCGCCACGTAAAGCGTTTCTACCAAGGCTCCCCATCGTCGGCGGGGGGACAGTGAAGTCGAAGGCGGCCTGATTTAAGCGTCTTCCGCTGGCTACCGTCGGATCTTCTATATACAACGGCTGACCGGTCAGATTCGGACGGCGGACCGAATTGATGAAACCGAAAGCGTTTGTCTCAGTAAGCAGGACGGTATACGGGAGACCGCTATGCGCGATAAAAATGCCGTTAAGCGACCAGTTCCGCAGGAGAGCTTCACCGAACTTTCCGATTTTGGGAACCGGAATTTGATAGGTCAGAGCCGCAGTAAAATTGTGCCGAAGATCAAAATTAGAATCACCGCGGTGAATGTCCTGATCGTATATAAATCCGGGAGCATCAAAAGATGTGTCCGTGGACGCATTATCGATCGAATGCGCCCAGGTATAATTGGCAAGCGCCTGAAATCCCTTGCTCAACCTTTTGGTATATTGCACCTGCATCGAGTGATAGTCTGATTCCGAGCCATTATCGATATAGGTAACGTTTGAATAATTTGGACTAAAGTACGTCCCGACTTGTGGAGTTGCCGAGAAGCTCAGGCTTAACGCTCGGGCCAGATCACGACCCTGAGCAGCTACATATGCCACCGACACGGCGGAATCTTTGCCGAGTGATCTTTCTGCCGTCAGATTCCACTGATATGTTCGCGGGGCGGTATAATCCGGCCCAGCCACCGTCAAACTGGCGCGATTGGTCGGGCTTGGGACAAAATTTAATGGAGTATAGGTAAACGCCGAAGCTGGCAGCGGTATCGGCAAACCAAATAACGTATTGGACTTTGAATACGGGAAACCGACATTACCGAATCCGGATTGTCCGAGATCGTAGAAGACGCCGATTCCGCCGCGAATGACCATTTCCTGATCCGCTTTGTCGCTAACCAAGTAGGACAGCCCGAAGCGAGGGGCAATATTAGTAAAGTCGGTTTCATAGTAAGGCGTACCATCAGGGGCCAGTTGAAGTCCGGATTGGTCTAGTTTTGTCAGGTCCGGGGGTGATAAAAGCGTGAACGGTTTTTTATCTCCGCGTCCGGTTGGAGAAGGATTTATTTCCCACCGCAGACCGAATGTCAATGTCAACCGCTTACTCGCCTTCCAGGTATCCTGCCCGTAAAATCCATAGGTTTCTATTTGGGGTGTAAAACTTGCTCTAGAGTCGGAGGTAACCAAAAAGGCTGAACCGGCGTAGAGTTCCGACGCTGAAAAATTAATGACATTTATCGAGTTGCTCCCGCGATTATTCAGCGGTAGAAGCAAGCGGTAATCTCCGCCGAATTTAAGCTGATGCGAACCAAGAGAAAACGAAATATTATCCACTATCTGGAATTGGCGGTTTTGATTCGCCGTATTTGTGAATTTTCCGACAGGTGTAGAAATTAAGGGGTCGAACAGTATGTAAGAACCTGCGGCCTCGATCCCTGTAGGAAGCAGCAAATATGGATCAAAATCGACGCCACCGCCGAAACCGTCGTGAATGTTCTCGCTGCCCGCAAGATTGCGGCTCGCGTTGGCTCGAATTTCATTAACCACTTTGCTGCCGAATAACTGTGTTGAGCCGAGGGTGAGCGTTTGGGTGTTCGAGAACGAAGAGCTAAAGATCGAGGGATTGGCGCTGTTGCGAGTGTTGGCCGATGAAGGAGCGTGATTGACTCTGCCGAAAAGCGAAATATTCTTGGTCAAATTATGATCGATCCGCACGCTGTATGAATCGGAGTTATTGAGGTTGGAAAACGCGGTCGTATATATAGCTCCGACCGGATTGCCAAAACCGTCATTGACTGTCGCTCCGTTGGGCAACGGAAAATAATCAAGAATGGCGCGTGACACGGCTGTAGGGGCATTCTGCCTGGCGGAAAGCGAGGGCACGGTCACGCTCAAAGTCGGCTGCGGAAGAAGGAACCGCTGTCCCTCGTACGAAAAGAAAAAGAAGGTTTTATCCGTCCCTTTCCAGACCATCGGGCCGCCTTCCCCGAAATGCGGAAGAATTACCGGTCCGCCGATGGTGCCGCCGTAATTGTTATAGCGCAAGGCTTGACGCTTAATACCATTCGCGTTATTGAAAAAATCATTGGCGTCGAGCGCGTCGTTGCGGAAATATTCAAAAAGCGAGCCGCGAAATCTATTTTCTCCGCCCCTCGTCACGATCGATATTTGTCCCCCTGGTGAGCGGCCGAATTCCGGTGCGAAAGTCGAGGTCTGGATGGAAAATTCCTGGATCGCATCGACCGAAGCCAGGTTGGAAAATCCGCCCTGACTATTCGTGGCCGGAAGTGAACCGCTCGCTTGTTGTCCGACGGTTCCTCTCGGAGAAGCAAAATTGCCGCTTACCCCGTCAATCGTAAAATAATTGGAATTGGTGCGTTGTCCGTTGACGCTGAACTGCCCGACGTTACCGCTGGCCCCACCGGTCGGAGTATTAACCACTCCCGGAGCCAGCAGAATCAGGGTTTGCAAGCTCCGCCCGTTGAGCGGCAGGCTGTTGACGAAATTGCGGTCGATCGCCGTCGCTACGGCCGGATTGTTGTCCACGAGAGTCTCGTCGGGACGCACCTCGACAACCCCGGCAACGTCCCCTACTTCAAGTCGAATCCTCATAGAACGCTGGTCGCTAACGTTTAGGATCAGATCTGGAACTTGAAGACGCTTAAACCCAGTTGCGGCCGCCTCGAGCGTATATGTCGCGGGCGGAAGGAGCGGCACAACGAATGAACCATCAGAGCCCGTTGTCACCGAACGTTCGAGACCGGTCGCAGGATTGGTGACGGTGATCTTGACATTCGGAACAACCGCTCCTTGGGAGTCCTCGACGACGCCGGATAGAGTTGCGCTGCTGGTCTGAGCCGCCGTTGGAAGGCACACGGATACGAGTAGGAAGCAAGGGAGCAATAGAAGTCGAAACGTGCTGAGTTTGAGCATTTTAGTTTTCCTTTTCAATTAGAATTAAGATTGCGTTCTAGCGTCCCCTTGTCTGTTTATAACCAGAAACATCGCATCACCCCCCCCCTGATTCGCGGGTGGTGGCCCGTAATCCGACCTAAAAACGTTGAATCTCGGCGGAGAGAGAGGCCATCTGGCGAAGATTTCGCCAGAACTGAACCGACCTTACCGTAGCCATCTCCTTGCCCTTGCTGGAGATCGAGAACGACTGTCCGACCTGGGCGTCGCAGGCGGCAGCCAAACCGAAAAGCCGCTGAGCGGCCTTGCTAAGATCTGAAGCGTCGCGGACATCGAGCCCCCCGGAATCACCGCCACCGGCCGATAGGCCTACTGCGGAAAGCTGCGATTCGAGCGAGCGCACATCACCCGCGACCGCCGCTGCCTTGGAACGCAAAAGGGCTTTCCACTGATCGCGTTTTGCGGGGTCAAGCTGTTCCATCTCGGCGGGCGAGAAACGCTCCGCAAGCTGCTTAAGGGCGAGTGCGTTTCGCCGCAATGCGCGCGAGCGATCACGGACAGCGCCGGCATAATTCCTGATACCTGCATTCAGCTCATCGCCGGCGATTCCTTTTTTTGCAAAGTATGCCCTTAGCTCCGGCTCTACGGGCAGGAATTGTTCGACCTGGGCCGTGACGCTATCGAGCGTTATGTTCTCGCCTGAATTGCTCGGCCGAATCTTCTTGGCAGCTTCCGCGGCAGTTTGAATGTCGACGCTAAGCCCGGATGCGTTCTTGATCGGACTCAGTGCGTTGAGTATCTCCGTCTTTCGTGACGTGGTGTCTACAATGCCGGTAACGCGAAGGCGCCCGTCGGCTAATCGTGTCACGGTAATTTGATCACCCGAGAGAGCGTTGACGGCGTCGAGGGCACGAAATACCTCAACTTCGGTTTCGAGTGTCGCCATCACGGGAGCTGCCTTATTTGGGTCGGATATCGTCGGATCAAAGGTCGCCGGAGAAGGTACAGTGATCTCAAGCGGCTTGAGAACGTTGACAGCTCCACGAAGTAACTCCTCTTCGGGGAGGAAGACCAGCGGCGAAAGGCCCGCGAGAGGTTTCTGCTCAACGCGCACATCCGAAATGCGATATTCACGTGTCTCGTCTCCGATCTGCAAGACGATCAATTGGGAGAGCGGTGCGTAGTTTTGACGGTCGAGCGTCAAGGATGCGAGAAGCAATTGACCGGGCATCTTTGCCGGCTCTGCGGAATCGTTCTTGTATACGATGGTGTAAGTTTTCGGTGCTTCCTCGAGCGAAAAGTCTTCCTGCGGCTTGTATGACCGGACAAACTCCGTGAATCCGGAAACAGTCGGCTCCGGTCCGGTGGCGGAGGCATCGTGGCGAGCGGATATTTCGGTCGTTACGAGTTTCCGGCCTTGCGTATAGACGCGGCGGACTTTGGAATCGCTCCATTCCCCGGCGATCATCTTGCCGGCCTCGTCATAGACCCGCTGTGCGGATGCATCGGTCTTCGTCCATTGATCCACCCGCTTTCTCGAACGCAGACTACCGCCTGACCATTCTTCGACCTGGTAGTTGCGGTGGACCACTTTGTCGGCGGATGCGATCATTCCGGCCTCTGTTGTTCTGGCTTTGCCGAGAACATCTTCGGCCGTTAGCGGCGGCGAGATCGTGGTCGGCTGGTTGAAATAAATAAGGCCAAAAGACACAAGCAGGGCCCCAAAAGCTATCGTGAGGCGAAATGGATTCAGCCACGAGCGCAGATCGAACCATCGAGGAAGCTTGTCGGGAGCAAGCAGCGTGCTAATTCGAGGATCAGGATAACGAAGATCGGGGTTGGCCGTTTGGGATGTATGAGTAACGACCGCCTCCCTAACCGAATCCGAAGAAAGCCGATTTATCTCCGATAGTTCCAGGTTGGCGAAACTCGCATGAACATCATCGGGCACGAACGTCGGATCGGAATAGATGACCTGGAGCGTTGGCTTGGGGCTACCGAATATCAGCTGAAGATCGAGTCGGCGGTTCTCGCTTAACTCGATGCTTTCTCGTAGTTCAAGCGGCCCTTCAGGCGGCGGAGCGGTAACCGGCATCAGCATCAGCCTCGTCTGGTGTCCACCGTAGATTTCAATAAAGTCTATGGCCCCGCCATCACCAAGAGAGAGAGAAAATTCGCTCTTCGCAGAATTGACCTTCTGCGCCGTGTGAATGTAGCCGTTCACGGCAACTTGCAGTTCGCGCGGAAAATGCTCGAAAACTTCGCGGGCTCTCATCCGCATAAGCTCTCCGGCATCGGGTCCGTTTGAACTGCCCGAACCACCTCCGTCGCCCCCGCGCGGCCCCGGGCTTCCGCCGCTGGGATCGTTCTTGTTCGAATCTTTCCCTATCATATCGGTAGGATATCGGTCAGCCAGGAGCGGCAGATCGAGAGTAGTGTTTACGTTGTCCAGACAGGGCGCGCAGCTCACAAGGTGAGCAAGTTCGCCCACGCTGAGCGCCGTTGCGATCTCATCGATCGACTTTCCGTATAACTCTTTCCGCCGATCTTCTGTCAAATGCTGGCCGCTGATCGAATTGAAGATCGTTCGCCTCAGCTCGGCGAGTATCGCGGCTGTATCGCCGGCGCTGTCGTCATACTGCTTGATATCGGGCTTTTGCTTAGGTTTTTCCGCTCTGAGGAATCTGAGCTTTTCCGGATCGTTCAGATAGGTCTTTGCTTCGGACCGGGCGGTATGGAGCCAAACCTTTACGGTCTGGATCGAATTGTTCAGCACGTCCGCGATCTCGCGTGGGTAATAGCCGTGGAAGAAACGAAGAATCAGGACGCTCGCCGCTTTTGACGACTCCTTGCGAAAACATGCGAACTCGCAGATGCCACGAAGCTCGTCCCGAACCTGGAGGTCGTTGAGGATATTACTTTTACGCAGGCCGATCTCGGCCGAATCACACTCAAGGAGCGTGAATTGCTGCCATTGCCGATTTGCCGCCTTGCGGATCTGCGAAAGATGGAGGTGTCGGAGTATCCCATATATATAGGACTCGACGTTATTGATCCCCGAAATCTCCGGCCGCGAGAACGTGAACTGCACAAACGCGTCCTGCAGCAGATCCTCCGCGGCCTGCTTGTCGTTTCCCGCCAAATGCAGTGCCCATTTCATTAGACGGTCGTACCTTTCGAGGAACAGTTCCTCGTGGGTATGGTTCTCGACCAATTTTAATGGCTGCCTGAGCATATTCGTCTATATTCAGTATTACCGACGGGTTACAGAAATGTGAATGTTCTATATAGAAGTGTAGTCGAGGACGACAAAGGTTTATCTGTTTCGAAAATAATTCATTCTTTGTTTTCACGAAACGATGTCTGCCCAAGCCGACCTGGACGACCCGTTGGTCATTCCTCGCATTCACGCAGATAACACTGCACTGTCACTGGGTGGAAAGTTGATCGGAACGATTTGTAATCATCAGATCGTAAGTTCGGGTCTAATCACCGGCTCCAGTATTTACGGGCGTTTCAGCAAATTCGTTGGAGCGCCCATTTTGTCACTGTAGTGAAAAATGTAGGAAGTCTGCGTCATGGCAACTCTCTATCCCCAACCGCACCCGCTACTCGCGCTCTTACATTCGTCCTGCCTCCCCATCTGATCCAAGAAGTATCCTTCGAATGTAGAATGAGTGGATCAGAAGTCATTATCCGGATCAAACATTATGTGGAGAAGTGAAAATGGCCGGTGGTACGGGCGGGAGGAGTTATTCGACCTGATTTGGTCGAAACCGATCCAGCAGCTAGCTAAAGAATTCGGCATGAGCGATGTCGCCTTGGCAAAGAAGTGTAAGGCGGTCGGCCTTCCTCGTCCCGGACGTGGTTACTGGGCAAAGATTGAGGCTGGAACGAAGGTCAGGAAGCCGAAACTTTCCGCGGCAACTCGCGGCCAAGTTGACAGAATTTGGATATCGAGCAAGCAAGCCGCAATAGTGGAGGTGGTGAAGTTGGATCAAAAAGTGCTCGATGAGCTTGCAGAATTGCAGTTACCAGAGAACCGAATCACGGTTCGTTCGGACTTCAAGGGAGCACACGAACTGGTACGAAACTCAAGAAAGTTATTAAGCGCAGGGCATGTGAGCGAGTACGGGCGCCTGTTCAAGAGAGTAGTGGACGGAGCATGTCTTGACGTCAGTGTTAGCCGGCAGGCTTTAGACAGAACACTTCTACTCTTCGATGCGATCCTCAATACACTTGAAAAGCACCAATTCTCTATCAAGACGACCGATGATAGAGGGCAACACGGAACCTATCTCATTAGGGACGGAGTTGAAATGAAACTTTCCGCGTTCGAAAGTCCAACCGATCCGATCATGTCCCGACAGCAAAAGAACTCCAAAATGAAAAAGAATACAGATGGAGCTACCGCCAGAAATGGGATTACGCCCCTTCCGAA
Source organism: Acidobacteriota bacterium (assembly GCA_020853255.1). The sequence goes on along the minus strand of JADYZI010000182.1, from coordinate 4,542 downwards.
GAAATCGAGATCGTCCTGAGTCGATGGCCCTTAAATCAAAGACATTGGAAAGATCTCAAATCTTCTTTGCTCGAAGAGCGTGTGACGGACATCGTGTGCGAAATCGTCGAGTCGAATGAATTGTTGAGAATCGAGCACGCCAAAAGGGAGGAGATACGAAAGCGGGAAATTGAAGAGCGGCGCATAGCCGAAATACGCCGTCGTGTCGAAGCGGAGGAACTCAAGCGGCGGCAGGAGCTAATCCAGCAGGCCATAGATTGGGACACAGCAAACAAGATCCGTTCATATCTAAAAGCATGCACGAACTCTATTGAAATGCTTCCGGCGGATGATCCGGGTCGTCAAGAAATGACAGATTGGATCCGATGGGGCAACACTAACGCTGACCTGATCGATCCTATCAAAAGCGGTGCCCAGTCGAGCCTGATGGAAAGGGTTCTTGTTCCACCCGACGTTGCAATTGATCTATTCGATTATTGCTGATACGGGATTACCTTTATTTCACGGGTTCTTCCGCTGAACTTATCGCGGTCCCCAGGAGGAATGTTCGTTTTAAATTGCGCGTTGATGCTCTCAGGTACGGCGAGGGTTACAATAGATCTATCGTTCTACAGGCAGCTATACCGGCAAATGTACCGGCAATAGTTTAGCTTTACACAACGCTCAAATAGACATATTCTCTCTATATTGCTACCACTTACGCTTGTCAGTTACTTGCAGCGTTACCGGCAATATAAAAGAGATGTCGACATTCTATACAGAGATCAGTCAATTCGAACCATTAATACCTGCCGATACCCGTGAGTTGGAGAATACGGCGTTTGACCTGGCTCAGACATCGGCTGGCCTTGCCACCAAATTGCACCCGATCACGTTAGACGGCGTCCGCGAATTGTTAAGGGTCATTAACAGCTATTACAGCAACTTGATCGAGGGCAATAATACGCATCCCATCGATGTTGAGCGGGCGATGCATAAGGACTACTCGAACGATCCGGCGAAGAGAGACCGGCAGATCGAAAGTCTTATTCATATTGACGTTCAGAAAAAGATCGATCTTAGACTGGAGAACGAACCAGAAACGGATGTCTCCGGCCCTGATTTTCTTCTTTGGATCCACCGAGAGTTTTACACGCAAATGCCGGAGAGCCTTCGGTGGGTTGAAGGTGAGGATGGAAACAAGGAGTGGGTTGAGGCTGGCGAGTTTCGTCGTCGACCGGTCGCGGTCGGCCAGCATCTTCCGCCCGAGCACGAAGCCATTCCTGCATTCCTGTGCAGATTCGACGAGTTTTACGACCCCGAGCAGCTTCATGGCACAAAAAAGATAGTCGCGATCGCAGCGGCTCATCATCGTCTGATGTGGATACATCCTTTCCTGGATGGAAACGGACGCGTCGCCCGTCTTTTTACGGACGCGTTCTTTCGAAGAATAGGTTTGGAGGGTTATGGGCTATGGAATGTAAGTCGCGGTTTGGCCCGTAGAAATCGAGAATACAAGAAGAATCTCGACGCAGCGGATTTTCCGAGAGAGGACGATCTTGACGGAAGAGGAAATCTATCAAATCGAACTTTGACCGAGTTCTGCAAATTCTTCCTTGATGTCTGCCTGGACCAGACTAAATATATGTCTTCGATCCTTGCCCTTGGTGACCTTTTGCCTCGAATGGACAGCTATGTCGCAAAGCGATCGGAAGGATCAATCGTTGACGAGAAAGGAGTGAAAGCGCTGCCGATGCACCCGCGGGCATCGTTCATTCTGCGCGAAGCGGCCATTGTTGGTGAGTTGCCGCGAAACAAGATAGTAGAGATCGTAGGTATGAGTGAACGTAGTGCGAGGACGGTTGCCAAGTCATTGATCGATGAAGGTCTGCTCATACCGACCACAGACTGGCATCGGAGCCCTCTGCGCCTGGGGTTCCCTCCCCACGCGGCCGGCTATTGGTTCCCGAATCTCTTTCCGGAAAAATCTTAGTTTCAACCGGAAAGATCTCGATCTTCTCAGCGGTGCGATACGACATTTGTTATGGATAAATGTCATTTTTCACCGCATGCGGGAGAAAATGGAATGTAGTAGGAAATGTAGTAGGTCTGTGCAGTTTCCTGGTGATACCCACTGAACACGAAAGCAAGTAAGTATTGTAAATACAAGCAGATAACACTGCATGCTACTAGGTGGAAAGTTATTCGGAACGATTTGTAATTATCAGATTGACTGTCCGCCAAGTTCCTAGGCTGATGTGCATTCAGTTGATGACGTAAACGTCGATCGGTTTCGAGACTCTTTTTCTTCCTCCGCAAGAGAACCGTGATCGGCCCTATGGCCAGCAGTTGCGTTCGCCGGTCTTTCTTCCATCGACCTTATCGCCTCGAACTTATGATTGTCGGATGGGTGGGCGTAACGCATCACCATCCGGAGGCTCGAATGCCCCAGCAAAGCGGCCAGCGTCAGGAGGTCGCCGGGGCGGCTTTCGAGGAAACGCGTCGCGAAGGTGTGCCGGAATGAATATAGGGTGCATGAGCCTTCGGTTCCGGTCCGATTGGCGCCGTCGATCTTGCTCCGCTTAAGGGCTCCATAGTGTGCGTTGCTGAATTTAATGGCAGGGCTGTCCGGGTCATCGCCGCGTCTTCCCCCCGCGAAAACATACTTGCCTTTCGCATTCGCAAGCCGATCCGTAAGAACTTCGGCCGCCCGGGTCGACAATGGGATCGATCTCCTAGCCGCCTTCGTCTTCCCGTCCGTGATCACCAGGTAGGGTCTCTCGATATCGAGATGAACGTCCCGAACCCCCAGTCGGGTCAATTCGTTCGGACGCACACCGGTCTCGATCAGCAGGATCGCGTAGTCCCTAAGCGGCTGCGACGCGCACGAAAGGTATAGCCGCTCCTCCTGCCTGTCCAGCACGCGTCCCGACTCGTTCTCTTCTTTCAGAAACTCGACGAATCGGGCCGGGTTGGCGCTGAGGACCCCGTCCGCGACGAGATTGCTGAACATCTTCTTTAGGCAGGCGAGCTCCCGGTTCACCGTCGCGCTGGAGATCTGCCGCTTCAGCCTTTTCCGCTTGCCGGTTTTCGGTCGTGCCCCGCCGGCGGTGCCGAACTGCGAGCTCCGTCGAGTCACGAACATCTCGATCTGCGTTTTGCCGATCAGGTTCAGGCGTACGTTGCCGAAATGAGCGATCAACGCTTTGGACGCCGTCTTGTATCGCACGGTCGTATTCGCCTTCTGCCTCGAAGCGGACCACTCGAGGAAATCCGCCATCGCTTGCCTAAATGTGGGATAGTCCTTCTTCTCCAGGAAGCCGACGCCTTCGTTGCGCAGTCTCGTCCGAAAGGCCTCCGCGTAGGCCTCGGCCTTCATCTTGTTCGTGTATCCCGTCGACCGTTCGATCCGGCGGCCCTCGAACACGAACCGCATCGACCAGGTCTTCCCTTTTGGTTGCTTGTAGAGCTTCATCTCAATTGCAGAACGAAAGGTTTCCTAGGACGTCCTCGCTAGCAGAAGTGCGACGGTTCGATCATTCGTTGCTACATTTCTGTCGACCGCCTTGTTTTGCGCTTTGGGCAACCGTTGTGCCAGCGGGCAACCAAGAGCAAGTAGGTTAGAAGCCGGTGTTTTGCTTATGCAGCCGCAACAATCATCAATAGATCACCAACCCGCTCCGGAACATTTCTGCACCGGTGGTGCAAGGTTGCACCACCGCTGTTTCAATTTTGAACCGGGGCTAAGGAATGCACTTGAGTCGGGAATTCCAACTGAGTATGGGGTGGACCGGAGAAACTGGGCGGGATCTTTGATACACCGGAAGGCTCGTCCTGAGGTGTGCTAAAATGGGACTAAATTCGGAACTTTAGATCGGCGTTGAGAGGCGTGGAAGGAATTGGGCTCTATCGTATGATTATCGTATCCACCTCGTATAACAGGGTGATACCCAATGGACGCGATCTTTCTAAAAGGCCAGTAAAAACCAAGGCGTGACGACATGTGACAGTCGGGAATGAGCGGTCAGTTCGAACTGCAAAACCTTTATTCATCGGTTCGATTCCGATCGCCGCCTCCAATAACTTCCCTAGCTACAACAACTTACAAGGCAGATAATTTGTACGAATTTGGATCCGTTTACTACTATCGTGTGATTATCGTCCCCCGTGCACTTACATATTCGAGTTCCCGTTAGTAAGGCAATTATATTCCGCTTTTTTGGATCGGCCGTAGCGGCCGCATCCGCCTTTATACCTTTCGTGCTGTACCGGAACCGTGGCGCTGCCCCAGTTCGTCGGTTCCCCACGAGAGGCTTGCTCACCGCCTGCCTTGATCCAGACTGTGATCGAACACAATTCGTTATGCTACTTTCGGAGTTTATGGGATGCGGGCCGATGACTTTGTACACCCAGGTACAAAGAGCAGAAACATACACGCGGCGGGCGGCTTCAGATCAACCCTGAGAGTTCGGCCCGGCGGACGGCTTCGAGGCGGGAGTGGGCGTTTAGTTTTTTGAGGATATGTTGGATGTGGTTATCGACCGTGTTGCGGCTGATATGAAG
>JADYZI010000181.1 GCA_020853255.1 Acidobacteriota bacterium | reverse complement strand
AGATGCTGGAGATCATCGATCGGATAGGGCTTCCAAATATCGAACAGCCGAAAAAGAAGAAAACCGCAGATTATCAGGAACCAGGAGGTGGTGAACGGAATAAAAAGAAATACAATAAGCTGGCCAATGACTTCATCGACCACCGCTTCCGATGGATCAAGGCTGCCCAGCAGCTCGGTCGCGCGGCCCGCCGCCCAAATGCCAAAAAGCGTGAAAAGAAGGAGTGCGATCAGAATCGCGGCGTGAATTGCAGCAACCACAGGTTCAGCCGCACCGAGGTCGGGAGCATACCGAAACGAACTGAACCCGTTCGCCAAAACGAAATAAAACCCGGCTGCCAACAGCGAGCCGTAAGTACCGGGAGCGATCGGCAGATACCCGACCCCGACGGTCGTCACGGTCAACGAGAGATAGTCAAGCAGCCCTTCGGGTTTTCGACGTTCGATCGGACTTTTCATATAAGGTGCAGAAGCCCGCAGATCCGGTGCAGAAGCCCGCACGAAGTAAGGGCTATACATCCGGCCTTGCGTATTCCGCCCAAATTTCGTGCGGGCTTACGGTTCAACGAACTTTAGTTTGTTGCTCCGCCAAGTTATGCACTTACTCCGTGCGGGCCTCTGCATCAAAATTCGATGCCCTGCTGGGCGAAGATCCCGGCGTGGAACGGATGCTTGATCTCCTTCATCTCGGTTACCAGATCTGCCGCCTTGACCAATTCCGCGGGAGCGTTGCGTCCGGTAGCAATGATATGCAGATGCGGCTGCTTTTCCCGCACCGCGGCTATCTCATCGAGAACCCTTTTTATATCAAGGAATTTGTAATCGAGCACATATACCAGCTCGTCAAAGACCAAAAGCTCATATTCGCCGCTCCGCATTTTCTCAACGCACAGATCCCAGGTCGTCTCACTTGTTCGAATGTCCTGCGACGGATCATTCGTGTCCCACGTGAAGCCGTCACCCATCGTGTGGATCTCGACGCCAAGTTTTTCGAGTGATTCGTGCTCGCCGTACCGATCGTGCTTTGATTTCATGAACTGGATCATGCAGCACTTCAAGCCGCGACCAGCGGCACGAACAAGGACGCCGATGGCCGCCGTCGTTTTTCCCTTGCCGTCGCCGGTGTTAACCATGAGAAGACCTTTGGTCTTCTCGCGATAATCATCGCGCCGCCATTTGTATCGCTTTTCTTTTTTCTCGGGCATGTCAAAACCGGGAGCAGTAGCGACCGGCCTCTTGCGCTCATGATCCAGGAGGCCGGTCGCTACCGCTCCCGGTTCCGACTAAAGCACATCCGGCGCGACCGTGATATCGCCCGCGGCGACCGCCTCGGCCCGTTCAACCGCTTCACGAACGGCCGCGACAAGTTCCGCTTCCTTCTCATCCCAATCGCCCTCGACCTTGAGACCCGCGGCATTTCGGTGTCCGCCGCCGCCAAAAGCTTCCGCGACCTTCGCAACATTGATATCGCCTTTGGAACGGAGGCTTGCTCGATATTCATTCGGGCCAACTTCACGCATATAGACAGCGGCCAGAATATCCCGGGCAGACAACGGGATATTTACAAATCCGTTATTGTCACCGTCAACCGCACCAGCCGACTCCCGCATCTTGAGCGTTTGTCTAAGAAAGGCGATCCGTCCGGTTTCGTCGCGTCTTACTGTGCCAAGCACCTGGCGCATCAGCTCAATTCGTGACCATGGATAGTTGTTGTAAACCGCTTCAGAAACGACCGCAGGCTTAACGCCGGCCTTTACCAATTCGGATGCGACTTTGAGAGTGCGTTCCGTTGTATTGGAGAAGTGAAAGGAACCCGTGTCGGTGACAAGGGCCATGTAAACGCATTCCGCAATTTCTTTGGTCACCCGTCCGCCGATGGCCTTGCAGAGGTTGTAGATCATTTCGCCGACGGCCGAGGCGGTCGAGTCGATCCAGTTTATCGTACCGAAATGCTCGCTTGTTGCGTGGTGGTCAATGTTTACGGTGAATTGGTCCTCAAGCCCCGCGATACCTGGCCGTTCAAGGTCGGAGCACTCGATAACGAAGATAGCGTCGTACGTCTTGCCAACGGCTTCAACGTGCTGTATCTCATCCGCTCCGGGTAGGCTGTGATACGCTGGCGGGATCTCGCCGTGAACAATGACCTCGGCGGATTTGCCCAGACTTTTCAGCAGCCAGCACAGTCCGAGCGACGAGCCCACACCATCACCGTCAGGCTTGATGTGCGTGGTGATCCCAAAACGCTGCTTGTTTTCAATTAACTCAACTACTTGGCTTAACACTAAACAATGACGATTTTCAATCTCCGATTTCCGAACTACGATCGTTAGTCAACAACCGCAAATCGCCAAATCGCAAATCGCAAATCGCTTACTCCGTCTTTTCTTCCAACTCTCCCGCGCCCGCCATTTCGTTTAGGATCTGGCCGACCCTTGCGGCGTTTTCTTCCGCCGTGTCCCTGACAAAATGAAGATGCGGTGCGCGCCGCAAGCTCAAATTCATCGCCACCTGCTGCCGCACATAGGTGGCGGCGTGCTGTAAAGCGGTCAAGGCCTTTTTTGCCTCTTCGTCACCGCCGCCTTCAATAACGACAAATACCTTTGCATCACGAAGATCGTCCGTAACGGTCACGTCCGTAACGGTCACAGCCTCAACGCGCGGATCTTCAAGCTCGAACCCGACAACCTCGGATATCTCTTCCCGCAATGCTTCCGCTAGACGTTCCGGTCTTTTCACTTCGTTTCTATTCTCACCGGTCATCTGCTGCTGGATCTCGGTGCCTCCAGCACGCCTGACCTTTTTCCAGAACGAACGCTTGAACTCTCTCAGATGCTTCTACCACTCCGGGCTTTTGGCACCGTATCGCGCGTACGCCATAACGAAAGACTATAGCTCCGTGGCCGCGGTCCTTTCTATCACGTATGCCTCGATCTCGTCATCGACCTTAATGTCGTTGAAATTGACCAGGCTTATACCGCATTCAAAGCCCTGTTTGACCTCATTGACATCGTCTTTGAATCGTTTGAGCGTTGCGATATCGCCTTCCCAAACCACAACGCTGTCACGCAGGAGCCGGGCCTTTGCCTGACGGCGTATCAGACCGTCAGTCACGCGACAGCCCGCGATCGTGCCGACCCGCGAAACCTTGAACGTTTCCTGTACCAGCGCCTTCCCAAGAATAACCTCTTTCTCGATGGCGTCCAGCATACCGATCATAGCGGCACGGATCTCTTCCTCAACCTTGTATATGATCGAGTGGAGCCGGATATCCACATCCTCGTGCCGTGCAATATCGGCAACGCGAGCCTCCGGTCGGACATTGAAGCCAATAATGACGACAGCCGTCTGTACATTGTCAGACTGGGTTGCCGAAGCAAGGAGCACATCCGATTCAGCGATCGCCCCGACACCGGCACGAATTACGCGAACCTTGACCTTTTCGGTCGAAAGCTTCTCAAGCGTGTTCTTGAGCACCTCGACCGATCCCTGCACATCGGCCTTCAGAATAACGAGCAGTTCCTTGATCTCTGCTAGGCCAAGCGATTCGATGCCACGCTTCGTCGTCTTGAGCATCGCCGCCTGTCGTGCCTGCATCTGCCGCTGGTGGGCGATTTCTTGTGCTCGCTCGACATCCGCGACTACCTGAAATGTATCGCCGGCCTGCGGAACGCCCTGAAGGCCCAGCACTTCGACCGGTGTGGCGGGAGCGGCCTCGCTTACTTGTTCGCCGCGATCCGAGAACATCGCACGGACCTTGCCATAATATTGGCCAACGATGAACGGGTCACCGACACGGAGTGTGCCCTGCTGAACAAGCGCGGTCGCCACAGCACCGCGTCCCTTATCAAGTTTTGCCTCGAGCACAACACCGGCCGCTCGCCGCGTTGGGCTGGCTCGAAGCTCAAGAATATCGGCTTGAAGAAGTACCGTTTCAAGCAATGTATCGATGCCCACTCTGGTCTTTGCCGATACTGGCACCATTTCTACGTCACCGCCCCAATCCACAGGCTGAACGCCCAAGCCCGCAAGGCCTTGCTTAACTTTGTCCGCGTTCGCATCGGGCTTATCGATCTTGTTGATCGCAACGATCATGGGCACGCCGGCCGCCTTCGAGTGTTCTACCGCCTCGATCGTTTGTGGCATCACGCCGTCGTCTGCCGCCACAACAAGGATAACGATGTCGGTCGCCTTGGCTCCGCGGGCACGCATCATTGTGAACGCCTCGTGGCCCGGCGTGTCGAGAAACACGACCCGACGATCTTCGGCTGGGTTCTCCGGATTCGGCACGAGTACGCTGTACGCGCCGATATGCTGCGTTATCCCGCCGGCCTCGCCTTCGGCTACGTGGGCCGAACGAATGGCATCGAGAAGCGACGTTTTACCGTGGTCGACATGGCCCATAACGGTTATGACCGGAGCCCGCGGCAACTCGGCATCATCCGAATCGGCCGCTATAAGTTCCTCGAATTCCTGCTCGATGACCATTTCCTCAAATGGCACAAAACTGATATCGAATCCAAAATCGTGACCCATTTCCGCGGCAAGTTTTTCATTGATCGATTGATTCAGCGTCGCAAAAATGCCACGCTTGATAAGCAACTGAACAATGTCACGCGGCGTGATGCCCAGGGCTTCGGCAAACTCGCGGATGGTCGCACCTTCGGTAAGTCGGATCGGCTTAAGCTCCTTACTTCCGCCTCGATTGACCTGATCGAGTACTCGCTCTTCAATGGTCCGCAACCTCGGTGAATCCTGATCGCGCTCAGAGAATCTGCCCTTTACGTCCGCCTTGCCTTTCCGCCCGCCTGAGCGGCCCGGACGGCGGCGGTTGTCCGCCGGCGGCGTATAGGTCATCTGCGGCGCAGCCGTTTCGCCTGGCGTTCCGCGAAGATCGCCGCGTCGGCCGCGCTGGTCCGGAGCCTTATCGTTCAGCAGTTTTCCGGTACGTGTCGGAGCTTCCGCCACAACACGTTCGCCGGGCTTCACACCTTGCTTTAATGCATCGCGGGTGAGGGTTAACTGTTTGATCTGGGTTCCGGTCGGACGGAGGACGCGGGTGGTCGTGCCGGTTGCGCTCTGAGCGGGCTCAGCGGGCAACACCTCAGGCATGGTCTCAATTTCGGTTTCAGCCTCTTCCGGCGCTGGCGTGCTTTCGTCGACATCAGGTTCGGACTCGGCCGTTTCGACAGGTTTGACCGGCTTTTTCTGAAGCCTTCGCGTTTTGACCGTTGGCGAGGCCTGCGGCTCATCGTCCTCAACTTCCGGTGCAGCCTCTACTTCAGCGGGCTCCGAAACCGCGACCTCGTCCGCCAGGGCTGATTCGACAACCTCTTCAGTCGGTTCAGACTCTTGCTTTTTGGTAGCTTTGATGACCTTGATCGCACGCTTTGGCGTCACTTCGGTCTTTGGAAAGTACTTGAGGCGGATCTTGTCGGCCAACTCCGCGCTGACCGTGTTGGATGGCACGCTGACATCTGCTCCCTCACGGCGCAGATCTTCCATGACGCGTTTTGCATCCTGTTTCAGCTCTTTTGCTAGATCGTAGATCCGAATTTTTTTACCAATGGCCATATTGATCGTTTTGCGATCCGGATCTATTATCGATCCGATCTCAAGGAGCCCCCGACTCAAAACCGGCGGGCAAAAGGCTGATCCAGAGTTTAATTGCTCTCATCGCCTTTATCTTCTACAACTTCTTCAGTGTCGGGTCTCGCACCTTCGTCGGCAGCTTCCGTATAGTCATTAATGCTCGCCTCGATATCGGCCTGACTGACCTCTTCCTCGGCGCCGGTCATCTGGACCGGTTCCGCATCGCCCGTAAGTGCATCAGGGACCTCCGGAGCATCTTCCTCAACAGTCTCAGTTGTCGCCGTCAGGTCACGTGTCTCAGCCGATGCGGTGGCGGCATCATCTTCGGCCGACTCCACGACCTCTTCCGCAAAACCCGAATCGCCATCAACGGCCGGCGGGCCTTCGCCGCCTTCGACCCCGCCGGCATCCTTAGCGGCCTTGTTTCGAGCTTCGACAATAGAACGGGCGGACGCAAGGACCGCTTCAGCCTCGTCGAGGCTTAGATCAAGAATATCTACAAGATCATCGAGAGGCACCGCGGCCAATCCTTCAACATCGGTAACACCTTTAGCTGCAAGCACATCGGCCTGATTTGCCGTAACGCCTTCAATAGCCGACAGCGGAACCGCCCCGCCTGAAGCCATCATCTGGCCCATCTGGAGCGCGATCTCCTGCTTGAGCACGTCTTCACTAACAATATCGATGTCCCAGCCAACCAATCGTGTCGCGAGCCGGACGTTCTGTCCCTTTTTACCAATCGCGAGGCTCAACTGATCTTCGCCCACGATGACCGCCATCTTGCGTTTATTGATGTCGGTGATCCGCACCTGCGACACCTTTGCGGGCGAAAGGGCGTTCGCGGCAAACACTGACGGTTCATCCGACCATTCGATAATATCGATCTTTTCACCACGAAGTTCCTTGATGATCGACTGCACGCGTGAACCTTTCATCCCGACGCAGGCACCGACCGGGTCCACATCTTTTTCGTTCGAAGTGACTGCGATCTTCGCACGATCGCCCGGTTCACGGACCGCCGATTTGATCACGACTGTATCGTCGTAAATCTCAGGAACTTCCATCTCAAACAGGCGCTTGATCAATTCGGCCGAAGCACGCGAGACCTTTATCTGCTGTCCCTTCTGCTCTTTTGAAACATCGACGATGACCACGCGTGTCCGCTCGCCCTGGTTCCAAACCTCACCCCGCGACTGCTCTTTTCTGGGCAGGATCGCCTCGAGATTGTTTCCAAGGTCGATTATCATATCCCCGCGTTCAAAACGCTTCACGGTGCCGTTGATCAACTCACCCTTGCGGTCAATATATTCGTCATACACTTTCTCGCGGATCGCTTCACGCACCTTTTGAACAAGGATCTGCTTTGCCGTTTGAGCCGCGATCCGGCCCATCTCTTCCTGCGGGAGCGGGATAAGTAGCATATCGCCGAGCTCGATCTCATCGCCGGCCATTTCCTGAGCTTCTGCCAGGGAAAGCTCTGCCGATTCGTTCTCCACCTCTTGAACAACCGTTTTCTGAACCGAGATCTCGATCAGCCCTTCTTCATTGTTCCAATCGACCTGTATGCTGTCTCCGGTCTTGTCCTGGGCCTTGAACTGTTTGCGCGCGGCGGCCTTGACCGCATCCTTCATGGCTTCGATCACCATGTCGCGATCCAGTCCTTGTTCGCTGCACAACGCTTCTATGCTTTGTCCGATCGATGATGTCATAGCTACCATTTCTTAAATTCCTGTTCGAGGTCAACCCTCAGGTTCGCCTTCACAACTTCGCTGTGCGGGAATCTCACCTCGCCCTGCCCTTTGTCCGCAAGCACTATCTCGCTTCCGTCAACCTCGGCGATCCGCCCGATCCATACTTTCTGGCCGTTAAACGGCGACGCGAGTTTCACCTTGGCCTTCTGCCCGACAAATTTGCGAAAATCGTCTAAAGTGTAGAGTTCGCGTTCAAGCCCCGGCGACGAAACTTCAAGAAGATACGCGGTGGGGATCAGATCATCCGCGTCTAGGGCCTCCTCCATCGTCCGGGAAACGGCGGCACAATCCTCAACACTGACTCCGCCCGGCTTATCTATATAAACGCGGACGGTCATGTTCCGCTTTGCCCCAACGATCTCGCAATGAACGAATTCGACCTCGCAAGTAGTCGCGGCCTCTACCCCAATTTCCCTGATCCGCTCGTCGGTCAAACCACTGCCCATCGTTTTCCAGCCAAAATAAAAAGTGGGTGCGAAACCCACTAGACTCGTCCTATGACTCGCACGAAACGATTATTCTACCTGACCACCGCCATCAAATGCAAGCAAGATCCTATATTTTATCCTGAAGACGCCCCGTGATCACCTGGAGGTCCTCGATCTTTTTCTGAATGGTCTTAAAATTGGTACCGCTTGGTGTGGCCGCAAATTCCTCAAGCATGATAATAAGCTCGCGGGCCTCCGCAAGTAGCCGATTCGCTTCCTTTGTCAGCTCGCGTTTAACATCCGGAGTGTTGGTCAGCACGCGTTTTGCCTCTGCCGAACCCCAGTGAGTTATTTTCACTACCCGTGGACGCGGCGTTTCGGCAACCCAACTCTCAGTCGTCAGATGCTGCAAAATATTGTCGATATTGGAATAGAATCCTTCCTGTTTGAGCAGATCGTTCAGATCGATCTCAACGGAATCCTTACCATCTGTGATCTCATAGATCCGTGTCAGGATCTTGTGATAGACATCCATACGTTGTGCAACCTGTTCTACGCTGGCCGAGTAGGCCCGTATCTGGAGAAAGCAAGATGTGCCGCACCGATGATTCCCGCGTCACTTCCGAGCGATGCGCGGAAAATTCTAGCACGTTCCGCCGGTTCGGGAAATGCTCGCTTCGCTATTTCGGTTCGCAAGGCATCAATGAATAGGTCCCACCCATCCGCCGCACCGCCGCCGATAACGACCGCCTCGGGATTTATTGCATTTATCAGGCCAGCCAAAAGAACGCCAAGGTACATACCGGCCCGGCGAAATACTTCCCGGCAAAGCAGGTCGCCGTCAATGCCGCATTGAAATACGTCGCGTGCCGCAAAGCTGTCAATACCAAATATCGGTGAATCGGGAAACTCATTCCTTAACTCATTCGCCATTCGCACGATCGCTGTCGCCGAGGCAAATTGTTCAAGGCATCCGTTGCTGCCGCATCCGCATAGCGGCCCGGACGGCTCCACGCACATATGACCTATTTCACCGGCCGTCCCGTCGGGGCCCCGAAGCGGCTTTCCGTCAAGTATGATCCCGCCGCCAACCCCAGTTCCGAGCGTCACGAATATCGAGCTGGCAAAATCACTGGACGAGCCGAGCCAATGTTCACCGATCGCCGCCGCATTGGCATCGTTCTCTAGAACAACATCGAGGCCAAGGCTTGCCTCAAGCGATGCCGCCAGCGGGGTCCCGCCAAGTTCCGGAAGGTTAGGCGACCTAAAAATTCGGCCTTCTTCCGCGTCCATGATCGCCGGGATAGCGAAACCCAGCGCTATCGGTTTTGCCCCAACCTGTCCCGTGCAGTGATCGGCCAGGCCGCGGGCTGCCTCAACTATTTTGGTCTCGTCGGTATATCGCGGCGTACCCGCTTCGGCCCGATACAAAAGACGGCCCCGCCGATCGACCGCAGCGATCCGCAGGTTCGTTCCGCCAAGATCTCCGGCCAGTACGAAATCATCCATATTTTGCAGGACTAGGGACGCTTCGGCCTGTCAGCCTCGGGCACGTTGCGGTAAACGTCTTCGTATTTTGCGTAACCGTCCTTAATAACAGTATCCATCAGATTGTTCTTATCAACTGTCGTGACTTCCAGCAGGATCGCCGGGACTTCCTTACCGGTGACGTTCTTGAACGGGGTCGTTTCGAGTTTTTCTTTCTTCGCTAATTTGACCGCCGCTTCGACAGCTCGGTTCGCCAGCGGAATGATCGGCTTATAAATGGTCATTGACTGCTTTCCTTCCGCGATCCGCTGAAGTGCGTCAAGCTGAGCATCCTGGCCGGTGACAATAACCTTGCCCGCAAGCCCGCGTTTTTCCAATGCCGAGACAACACCTCCCGCCATTCCGTCATTCGAAACAACGAATGCCTGGATATTGTCATTATTCTGCGTCAGGGCATTCTCCGCCATCTTCAGAGCCTCTTCGGGTTTCCAGTCTGGAATGAACTGGTCCGCGACGATCTTGATCTTGCCGCTGTCGATCGCTGGCTTGAGCACCTTTAGCTGCTCATCCTTCATTATCAGGGCATTGTTATCGCTGCTCGAACCATAAACCATTGCATAATTACCCTGTGGTGCATGTTCCAACGCGTATTCGGCGATCTTGCGGCCGATAACAGGGACCTGATGCGATATATAAAGGTCGATCTTATCCGAATCAATAAGCCGGTCATAACTAATAACGGGAACGTTCTGTTCTTTCGCCCGATCGACGAGCGATGCCGCCTGTGTCGCATTCTGCGGAGCGATCACAAGCACGTCCACTCCCTGCGTCAGAAGATTCTCGACGTCGTTGGCTTGCCGGTCCGCACTGTTGTCGGCAACCGTGATCACGCATTCGACGTTGATCTGTTTGCAGTGGGCCTCGAAGGCATCGCGGTCACGCTGCCAACGTTCTTCTTTAACGGTGGCCATCGAAAAACCGATCTTCGGCTTCCTGGCCGGATCGGCCGACTTACTACCGTTCGTCACAGTCGACTGATTTTGGCCGCCTCCGCACGAGGCGATAAGAAGCGCGAACAAAAGGAAAACAAGCAAACGTGATCTCATAAAAGAATTTCTCCTCAGACTTACAGGGACTTCCAAATTAAACCAAAAAAATGAATTCACGGCAAAGTATGCTTGCCTTTAGGGTGAACGAATAACGGGAAAATTGCGGTTCGATCGAGGCAGCAGCCCGAGTATTCCAGTCAATAATGAACTTTCTGTGCGGAATTTTCTTTAAATTCGTCGTATCTGTGTGCTATAAGTATGTTCAAAGTTAGGCTCACGGGTGGTTTGGATGGTTGCGGAAGTGAATGCGGCCATAGTTCTGAACGTTCTCCTTTTTGTTGACACGAAAGGGGTTTCCGTGCGAGAATTTGTGAACTTGATCTTTACCAGGATCAAGCTCCTAGGTAGGCCCAAAAGTTATGAAGTTGCTTTTTCCGGCACGTAAGGCCATCACGGTCTTTGCCCTCACTGCGTTTTTGACGACAGCGTCCATGGTTGCTTTGGCGGCCCCCGGACGAATTGTCGCGGAATTAAATGTTTCGGGCCGCACTCAGGACGGCGAGGCACCGGCCGTTTTCGTTAATGGCGAAACCTCGCGAAGTGGACGCTCGGTTTTTTCTTCCAGCACTGTCTCCACTCCCGACGAGGCGACGGCCGTTTTGAGCGTTGCCGGCACGGGCCGTATTGAACTCGCCCCAAATTCTTCAGTTAACCTGGTCTTTGACGATCAGATGATCGATGCGGAATTGACCGCCGGAACATTGACGGTTTTAGGCGCGTCAGGTACTGTAAAGGTAAGGACGAACGACGGGAAGGACACTGTATTGAATCCTGGTGAATCGATCTCGGCCGAGGGCAGCAACGGTGCCCGCAAGCAGAGCAGCAAGAAGGACTACACCTGGGTCTGGTTGCTGGTGGCAGCCGGAGCTGCTGTGGCGGTCATTGTGGCCGTTTCGTCGGGTGGCGGCGATGATGTCGTCAGTCCAAACCGATAATTATTGATTTTGTCACTGTTTGAGTGATTTTTACATTGCGGCTTGCCGTAAATGCTTGTATCATAGGAATTGATTCAGGAGGATAAGGATTCATGCTCGCCAAAGATTGTCTTCGGAAGCTGGTCGCTTCATTCGCAGCGATTGCCGTTTTTTGCGTTTCTTCATCGATCGCACTCGCCGGAACAAAAGATGTGTCCGGTGAGATCACCGTAACTGGACAAGTTTCTGTTAATGGCCAGACTGCGGTTTCTAATTCTACAATTGTTTCGGGAAGCACTGTTGTGACCGGAGCAGGTTCAAGCGCCATCATTAGCTTAGGAAAACTTGGCCGTATCGAAGTTTTGGCCGATTCCAATATTGTTCTAAATTTTGCCGACGACAGCATCGTCGCGATCGTATCGGCCGGCAAATCCCGGTTCGCAACGGCCCCTGGCGTTACCGCTACGGTAACCACGAAAGATACCACGGTACTTGCGGATTCGACCCAGGCAGACAACTTTCTTGTCGAGGTCGAATGTTCGCACACACACGTTGACACGACCGCCGGTGTTGTGACAATGCGTGAAGGCACCGCCGACAAACAGGTTGCGGCTGGTACTTCGGCATCGGCCGGCAATTTGGCACAGACAGGCTGTAAGCCTTGCCTGCGGCCAAACTCGGCCCCACCTGTACCGATTGGCGGTTGGCCGTGGCTGATCCTGATCGCAGCGGGCGTTGCTGGAGCGGTTGTCTTCTTTGGCGGCAACGATTCTGAACCCGGCGGCGGTACTGTCGTGGTCAGCCCGATTCGTTGATCGAGATCACAAGCGATCCTTATAATTTTTGAGCCTTGTGCGGGTCATGTTTGTTATGAATATGGCCCGCACTTGTTTTGTGGCGCAATGCCCAAAAGCGCGGAAGGCTCCGTCCGAATTCGGTTGCCGTGAATTGACTTTTCCAGCCCCGCCTTTTATTTTTGGTATTTTTGCGGAGCACCGCACGATACTTTATAAATTTAGATCGACCTAACATTATGCACATTGCAGTTATAGGCACCGGGTATGTCGGATTGGTCACCGGTGCATGTTTTGCGGAATTTGGCGTTGACGTTACATGCGTCGATGTTGACGTTAACAAGATCGAAAAGCTCAAGCAGGGTATCATTCCCATTTACGAACCTGGCCTTGACCAGATCGTCGAAAAGAATCAAAAGGCCGGGCGGCTCCATTTCACAACGGAGATCGGTTCGGCAGTCGGGCGGGCCGAGGTAGTTTTTCTTGCCGTTGGCACCCCGCCAAAGCCGGACGGTTCGCCGGACATGAGCTATTACCAGCAAGCGGCAAAGGACGTTGCCGAGGCCATGGATGGCTATAAAGTGCTGGTAACAAAATCGACGGTCCCGATCGGTACCGGCGAATGGCTTCGGAATTTTGTCACCGAGAATCTAAAGTCTCCGACCGAATTCGGAGTTGCGTCAAACCCGGAATTCCTTCGCGAGGGAGCCGCGATCGACGACTTTATGCGCCCCGACCGCGTGGTGATAGGCAGCAACGAAGATCGTGCGATCGAGGTGATGAAAGAACTTTACCGCCCACTATATCTGATCGAAACGCCGATCGTCATCACTTCCCTCGAGGCCGCGGAACTTATCAAATATGCCGCCAATGCCTTTCTGGCGACGAAGATCACTTTCATCAATGAGGTTGCTAATCTGTGTGATGCTATCGGCTGCGATGTTCACGACGTGGCAAGAGGCATGGGAATGGACAATCGCATTGGCCGAAAGTTCCTGCATCCGGGGCCGGGATACGGCGGTTCGTGCTTTCCAAAGGATACGCGTGCGCTTACTACAGTGGCTGACCAGTTCGGCGTTGAAACCCGTATCGTCGATGCGGTGATCGAGGCCAATGAACGCCAGCGTGATGCGATGCTGGCAAAGGTTGAAAAGCTGGTCGGCGATCTTGCGGGCAAAAAGCTCGCCGTGCTCGGCCTTTCGTTCAAGCCCGAGACCGATGATATGCGCGAATCTCCCGCCGCCGACATCATCAACGCTGTGCGGTCAAAGGGTGCCGAAGTAAAAGCGTTCGACCCCGTAGCAATGGATGAAGCAAAGCATTGCATTGAAGGCATCGAGTTTGCCGCGGATGAATATGATGCGATAGAAGGGGCGGATGCCCTGATCATTGTCACGGAATGGAACCAATTCCGTGCCCTCGATATGCAGCGGATCAAGAAGCTTCTCAAACAGCCTAAGATAGCCGATCTTCGCAACATCTACGAACCGTCCGATATGCGCGAGATGGGCTTTGAATATGTCGGCGTCGGACGATAAGGGCACCAGCCGCCCGCAAAACAGAATATGTCCTTAACCACCAAATGCCTCGTCACCGGCGGTGCCGGATTTATCGGTTCAAACCTGGCGGATGAACTTATCCGCCAGGGAGCTAAGGTTACCATTATCGACGATCTGTCGACCGGTTATGTTGCCAACCTCGAGGAGATAAAAGGCGACTTCCGATTTGTCGAGGGTAATATCAATGATGAAACCGCGTTGTCGGAGGCGATCGAGGGCTCCGAGATCGTGTTTCATCAGGCCGCACTCCCAAGCGTTCCCCGTTCGGTCGAGAATCCGGTCGAAACTCATCAGGCGTGCGTAAATGCAACGTTCAATCTTCTCGTAAAGGCCAAGGATGTGGGCGTACGGCGCTTTATTTACGCTGCTTCGAGTTCTGCATACGGCGATCAGGAGGTACTGCCAAAGGTCGAGACAATGCGGCCCGAGCCCCTTTCGCCATACGCCGCCGCAAAGCTCGCGGGTGAATATTATTGCCGCGTCTTCTTTGAAGTTTACGGCCTTGAAACATACTCACTTCGATACTTCAATGTTTTTGGGCCGCGGCAAGATCCATCGTCGGCCTACTCGGGGGTTATTTCAAGATTTATTGATGTGTTGATGAACGATGAGACTCCCACGATTTACGGCGACGGTGAGCAGACGCGTGATTTTACTTACATCGCAAATGTTGTCAACGCCAACCTCGCGGCTTCGCAGGCCGCAAAGGGCATGGGCGAGGTGATAAACGCGGCAAACGGCGATCGCGTTTCGCTGAATGAATTGCTCGCTGTCCTGGCAAAGATCACCGGCCGCTCGGATGCAGATCCGCAATTTTTGGAAGCTCGTACAGGCGACGTGAAACATTCTCAGGCCGACAATGCTCTCGCTGTCGAGTACCTCGGCTACAAGAAACTTGTCGACCTCGAAGAAGGCCTGAGGCGGACGATAGATTGGTGGAAGACAAGTCGGTTTGCACGCTAATCGCTGAAAACGCCTCGACCCCAGAATTAAGGTCCGTTCATCTTACTTCGATGGGTTGGCAACTATATGCCACCGAATAAGAGGAAAAATGCCGAGTAAGATGAACAGAGATCTGCATCCGCGTAGGCGGTTGAAAAGCCGAATTTTCCGGAACTAGCTCAAGCGGACCTAGAGAATTACCCTCGCTCCCCTTACGCTTCGTCACTCATCCCGAACATTTCATCACATTTCGTTCGATTTGCCGAACGATGGTTGGTACTATCATCAAACTGGCGAAGTTTTGCGCCCGCGGAGCATTCATGACGCGAATGTCGTACCGCCTGATCGAACATGTCCGCAATCGCGACCACAGAAAAAGAACTGAACCTGTTCACCGACGGCGAACTTATCGCAGAGGCTGTGGACGGCCGCTGTGACGGGTTTGAAGAGTTGGTCCGGCGTTATCAAAAGCCGATCACGGGCTATGTTTTCCGCATTGTTGGCAACTATGAATCGGCGCTTGATGTCGCACAGGAAGTTTTCATCAAGCTGTTCAACTCACTCCATCGCTATTCCTCGGAATACAAATTCTCAACCTGGCTTTACCGAATAGCCCACAACGCGGCCATCGACCACCTGCGCCGCAACTCAGTAAATCTTCAAAGCCTCGAAACCGAAAACCTCGATGGCACGTATCAACTTCAGATCGAAAGTTCCGCTCGCTCGCCTGAAAAAGATCGCGAGATAAGCGAGTGGCGGACGGAGATCGGGCAGGTCATCAGGCTTCTGCCGGATGCCTACAAGCAGCTCATTCTGCTCAGGCATGCGAACGATCTTAGTTATGATGAGATCGCGGAAGTAACGGAACTGCCGCTTGGAACAGTAAAGAACAGACTGTTCCGGGCACGCGAGATGATGCGTCAGATCATGGTCGAACGAGGCTTCGACGGAATATGAACTGAGCATCGCCGGATGTATCAGGTGGAAAACATCGCTTCAAAACAAATCTGCCCGGACGACGACATCGCCGCCTATGTGGACGGTGAACTATCCGTCGAGGCCGAATCGGCATTCGAGCAACACGTCAGCGAATGCGAGACATGTGCTCACGGGCTGCTCGATCAGCGGCAATTTCTCGCGGCATTAACGGCCTCATTAGACGATACGAGTTCTGTACAGCTGCCCGCAGACTTCACAAAACGTGTTGTTTCTAACGCGGAAAGCACTGTGGCGGGAGTGCGTCGGCCAAACGAATTGCTGACAGCGGTTTGCATAACCGCTGCATTATTCGTTTTTTCACTTTTTGCCTTTGGCGGTGAAGCGTTTGCGGTCGCAACTACAGCCGGGGCGGTTGGGGAACGCGTTTTGGCCCTCGGCCTGTTCATACTGAGAATGGCCGGCGGCCTCGCTTTCGCAATCGCCGTGATCTCGCGCTCGCTGGTGTCATCCTTCGAACCGGTCGGGCTTATCATAGTGGTAATCGTGCTCTTCGCGGCGGTTTTCGTATTCTATTCATCGGGCCGTCTCACTGGACGCCGCGGCACCTAAAACATTCCGGTGCTTATGCACAATATCATTTCCTCACACCCTGGACCGATCCCGTTCCGCCTGCCCGCGTCTCCGGGCAAAGCGACCTCGATTATCTTTCTTTTGCTGTTGATCTCAGGGTTCGCGCTTGGAGGGTCGCAGTCGATCTCCGATTCTGACCAAAACACGCTCGTGATTGATTCATCTCCGGACATGGAGATAATCTCGTTCTCAAAAAAGGTCGTGGTCCGGCAATCGGCGAAAGGTGTGCTTGTGTTCGGCAACGATGTTGAGATACACGGCCGCGTCGAGGGTGACGTTGCGGCCGTCGGCGGATCGGTGATCCAGAAGGACGGGTCATTTATCGGCGGCGACGTCATCGTTTTCGGAGGCAAGTATGCACCCGAATCGGACAAAGCCCTGCGCGGAACGAATAAGCAAACCATCATCTACGCCGCATACGAGGAAGAATTTCAAAAGTATGCCCGTGATCCGTTCGCTATCTTATCACCGTCGTTCACTTTTGCATTTTTCGCTCTCCGGGTCGTGCTGCTGCTGTTTTGGTTCCTGATCTCGCTAGGGCTGACGACGATAGCTCCGGGGGCCATCAGCCGCGCTGTCGCGCGTTTGAAACTCTCATCGACCAAGATCGTTGCGATCGGATTTTTCAGTTTTATCGGTGTGAATATCCTTCTCTTCGCGGCTTTGAATGTGCTGCCAAACTATATGAATGCGGTGTTCATCGGAATGGCCCTGCTGACGCTTGCACTGGCATATGTGCTCGGACGCGTGGCCTTGCATGTGACGATAGGAAAGCTGATCCAGAAGTATTTTTTGTCTGAGCGAAATCGGTCCGAATCGCTCGCCGTTCTGCTGGGCGTAACAGCCTGGACCATTCTCCTTTCGCTTCCCTACATCTGGATCTTTGCCCTTTTGGCATTGATCTCAGCCGGCATTGGACTCGTCCTGACGGCCCGGCCGCCGGGAGCGTGGAAAACACGCTAAAACCCGCATCTGCTTACCTGACAAATCTTTACATTTTAATCCGAACTTAAAGTATAGAATCTACGTCTTACAGTTGATGGCCGATTTTCCCGGCGGTCAACCCGTAGAGTTTATTAGCGAACTATAATTGCCATATTATGCGTAACCGTTTTTATACTTTGTTTGCGTTCATTCTTATTACTGTCTGTGCCGCGGTTTCATTTGGCCAAACTGCGGGCAATGTTAAGCCCAGCCTTATTGCCGGCGACGTCGTCGCGGTACAGGCCGGAAAGATCGTCTTCACCACAAAGGACGGCGAGATGATCGCCTCGCTTTCCGAACAGACCGAATTCAAAAAGATCCCGCCCGATAACCGCAGAATGAGCGCCGCTGTCCCGGCCGCCCTGCAGGATATCGAAGCTGGCGACAAGATCGTTGTCAGCGGATTTCCGGCGGATGACAAGAAAAGTGTTCCGGCACGGACCGTTTATCTGATGTCAAAGTCAGAGCTTGCCGCCGCCAAAGCAAAAGAAGTGGAAAAATGGCGGACGCGCGGCATTTCCGGCCGCGTCACGGCGGTTGACGCGGCAACCGGCCAGATCTCGATCGATGTAACGTCGCTCGGCTCGACCACCAAGGTGGTGCTGACGCCGAAAGAACAGGCAAAATACCTTCGATACGCACCAAATTCGGTTGCCTTCAGCGAGGCAATTCCTAGCAAGCTCTCGGATATCGCCGCCGGCGATATGCTCCGTGCGGTCGGTGACCGAAGTGCCGACGGGGCCAGTTTCACCGCCGAAGAAGTTTTGACGGGAGCTTTCCAGACCCACGCCGGGACAGTGAAATCGGTCGATATTGCAAAGAATGAAGTAGTTATTACTGAGCTTCAATCCAAGAAAGACGTAACCGTATCACTCGGATCAGCGTCAATGATGAAGAAGTTTCCTGAGCAAATGGCTCAGATGCTTGCGGCACGACAGTCAGGCGGCGAACAGCGCGGCCCTGGTGGTGCCCCTAGCGGCCAGGGAGCTTCCGGTGGTCAGGGCGGTCAAATGCCTCCGCGCGCGAACGGCGGCGGGCAAGGCGGCCCGGGAGGGCCGGGCGGCGGATTGCGAGGCGGCATTGACGAAATGCTCGACCGGTTCCCGAACGTCACAGCAGCCGACCTCAAGGTTGGCGACATGATCGCTGTTTCCAGCTCAAAATCATCATCGCCCGACCATATTACGGCGATCAAATTACTGGCCGGTGTTGAGCCTTTCGTGCGAATGGCCCAGATGTCCGCGGGCGGCAACAGATCTCGCCAGGGTTCTCAAAGCCTGAGTATCCCCGGCTTGGACGGCGGCTTCGATATGCCGTAATACTTTCGAAAAGCCCAATGGAACGGGGCGTTATTCCGAATTGTTCCTGCTTTATTCAATTACTCTGTTTGAAGGTTATACTTGTGATGAAATTATCCAAACTTTTCATTGTGAGCGGGCTGATAGCATTATTTTTCAGTGTCCCGGCTCTTGCACAGCAGAACGGATCGCTTGCCGGCCAGGTAGTCGATTCGCTCGGCGCGATCGTCGTTGGAGCATCGGTCACCACCGTTTCGGGAACAGGTGCCGAAAAGACAACGACCAGTAACACGAAGGGCGAATACAGCATAAGCGGCCTCGCCCCAGGCAAATACACGGTCCGTGTTTCGGCACCGAAATTTGCTCTATACGAGAATACCGAGGTTGAGATCACTGCCGCTCAGAAAACTGAGCTTATCCCGGTGATGACGGTTTCAGGCGTTGAGGAGCAGGTCGAGGTTTCGGGCGACACAGGCGTTTCGACCGATCCGGCAAACAATGCGGGAGCCACGGTACTCAAGGAAAAGGAGCTCGAAGCCCTGCCTGACGATCCGGATGAACTTGAAGCTGCCCTCCAGGCACTTGCCGGCCCGGCTGCAGGCCCGAACGGCGGCCAGATCTACATTGACGGGTTCACCGGCGGCCGCCTTCCCCCAAAAGAAGCGATCCGCGAGATCCGTATCAACTCCAACCCCTTCTCTGCCGAATACGATCGACTCGGCTTTGGACGTATCGAGATACTGACAAGGCCAGGTTCGGAAAGATGGCGTGGAAATTTGTTTGGGAGTTTTAACGACGAAAGCCTCAACTCGCGCAATCCATTTGCTCTGAATCGTGCCCCCAGCCAACGGCGATCGTATGGCGGCAATATTTCCGGCCCGATACAGAAAGGCAAGTCGTCGTTTTTCGTCGATATCAACAATCGCGATGATGACAGTAACACCGTCGTCAACGCCCGCGTGCTTGACAGCAATCTCAACGTGGTGCCGTTCACTGAAGAGATTCAGGCCCCAAGCCGACGCTTTTCGATCAGCCCGCGGTTTGATTATGCGATAAACCAGAACAATACATTGGTTGCCCGCTACAGCTTTTCGCGGTCCTCATCCGCGAATCAAGGGATAAGCACGTTTTCGCTGCCTACGCGTGCATATGATTCGACCAGCAACTCGCACGAACTTCGTCTGACAGAGACGATGATCATCAACGCGACGACCGTCAATGAAACGCGTTTTGAATATAGCTGGGACAAGCGTGAGCAGAACGGCGACAATTCGATACCGACAATATCGGTATCTGACGCCTTCACGGGCGGCGGTGCTCAGATCGGCCTTAGCTTCAATGACACCAAGGCATGGGAGCTGCAAAATTTCACGACGACATCGGTCGGGCCTAATGCACAGCACGGCCTGAAGTTTGGGCTGAAACTGCGGCGCACGTCGATAAATGACCAATCGGAAAATAACTATGGCGGCTCGTTCACCTTTGCGGGTGCTCAGCCTGTGACCAGCCCCGCGGGCTGCTTCCCGGGCGAACCCGGCTGTACTATTCTTCAGCCGTCGGTCTCGCCTTTGGACCAGTACCGTGAGCGTCTGCTCGGAAATACGGACCCGCGTTTCTTCCCTACGCAGTTTACGATAACGACCGGCCACCCGCTTCAGTCGGTCTCAAGGACGGATGTCGGCCTTTTCGTGACCGACGATTGGCGCGTTGACCCGAGCCTCACGTTGAGCTTTGGCTTAAGATACGAGAATCAGACCAACATCAGCGACAGCAATGACTTTGCACCCAGATTCTCATTCGCGTGGTCACCGGGGGCCGGTGGGGCCAAGGCCCCGAAGACGGTCTTTCGCGGAGGCTTAGGTGTTTTCTATGATCGGTTCAGCGAAAGCCTTACGTTGAGCGCACTTCGCTTCAACGGAACGAACCAGATCAACCTTGTGGTCAGCGCGAACGATCCTGATCCTGTCCGCCGGGCAGCCGCGATCGCTCTGCTTGGCCAGCCGGTCTTTTCACTGAACAGTGTCACAAACGTACCGACCGGTGCTCAGATATTGGCGGCCCTGCCTCAGTCAAATACAATCCGGCAGATCGCACCCGACCTGAAATCGCCGATGATGGTTCAGGGTGCATTTGGTGTAGAGCGTCAGCTTCCATGGAAAACCACGATGTCGGCGACCTTCGTCTCGTCGAGAACCTACAATGTGCTCCGCTCAAGGAACATCAATGCCCCGATCTGCCCGGACCAGTTTGACTGCTCGAGTGCACCGCGGCCTGATCCGACTGTTGGTGCGATCTATCAATACGAATCGACCGGAACTTTGGACCAGAACCGCTTGAGCGTGAACGTCCGGAATATGTCTAGCCGCCGTTTCTCGCTGTTTGCGAATTACAACCTTGGCTTTTCACGCAGCACCAGTGACGGTGCGGGCAGTTTCCCGGCGTATTCGTACGATCTTGGTGATGAATGGGGCCGGTCGTCATCAGATGTTCGCCATAACTTTGTTGTCGGCGGCAACATCAACGCTCCGTGGGGCTTTTCATTCAGCCCGTTTATTATGCTCAACAGCGGCCGTCCGTTCAATATCACGACGGGACAGGACCTGAACGGCGATCTGCAGTTCAACGAACGCCCGACGTTCGGCCAGTTGGCCGCGGCTTGCTCTTCGCATAACGTCACCGCGTCATGGTGTGATGTTTCGGGCGAGGACGCGAATCAGATCATTCCCCGAAACTGGGGCCAATCGCCAAGCTCGTTCACGGTCAATATGCGCGTCTCGCGGAACTTCGGTTTTGGCAAGACGGCTGAGAGTGCTTCGGGCGGCGGCCAAGGCGGCGGTGATCGACGCGGCGGCGGCGGTGGTGGTTTCGGCGGCGGTGGCGGCGGACGCGGGATGATGATGGGCGGTTTCGGCGGCGGTGATCGCAAGCCGTACAACCTGAACCTCAGCATCAACTTCCAGAACCTATTGAACACCGTCAATCTGGGAGCACCGGTCGGAAACATCCTTTCCAGCCGTTTTGGCCAGTCAACCGGTACCGGCGGCGGATTCGGCGGTTTCGGCGGCGGTGGCGGTTTCGGCGGCGGCTCATCCGCGGCTAATCGAAGGATCGAACTCTCCGCAAGATTCAGTTGGTAACATTCCTCCATTGCGGTATATTTAGGAAGCCTGCGGGGGGCTTCCTATTTTTTTTTGGAGCGGAAGTTAGATGTTGAAATACTTTTTCAGGCCCTTGCTTTTGATTCTGCTGTGTGTTCTTGTCACTGCCGCTCAGCCTGCCGCGCTGGCCGAAAGGCCGTATGCGGCCGAGATGAAGTTGGCAGCGCTTGCGCTTGCTGCTCACGGGGGTGATAAGCTGCGGAACATGAGGACGCTGGTCGTCAAGGGCTCGGTTGACGTAACGACCTCGGCCGCGGCCCAGGCGTTTCCGGCTAGCTTTGTAACCATCTTTTCCGGTGACAAATACCGGCTCGAAATTGCAAATCCGTTTCAACCGCTTAAGCAGATCTATGACGGCACGCAAACCACCTCATCCGTCCGCGGCGGGTTCACGCTGCCTCCAATAAACCGGCTTGGGTTTCCTATGCTGCAGCAATTCGGCAGGCAGGGTTTTGTGATCACGCCGCTGCCTGAGGATAAGAAAAAGCGCAAGGGATTTAGAATGACATCGCCCGAGGGCTATTCCACCGACTTCTATCTGGATGAAAAGACAAACCGGATCAAAGGGTACGATGCCAGCTATACGATAAACCAGCGCGGCGTGACAACATCGGTAGAGATCGAGAAACTCCGCGATGTCGAAGGCGTTTTGGTGCCCGAGAAATATGCGCAAAGGTTCGATACTGAGCAGATAACGATCTACGCAAATTTTAAGGCGAAGGAGATATTGGTGAATTCAGAAGTTCCGGACGCTTATTTCAAGATCGTCGAGAACCGATAGAGCGACGGACCATTTCCTGTGAGCTGCTTCCCCTTCGTAAAACTTCGTGTCTTCATTTCGTGAGTTTCGCGGTAAGTGGAGGAGATCAAATACCACGAAATGACACGAAAATCCACGAAAGGCCTATCGCCAACCGAACGCGGCGAGGCCGGCGGGTGCGGCGATATCGTCAAAGGTCAGCGATGTTGCGGGCATGTTCAAACCGACCTCTTCCGGCCTAAGTACCTGCAGCGTGCGGCCAAGGGCTTCCGCTGAGATCTCACGGATCTTTGAGGGGATCAGTCCTTTTCCGATCAGCAATATTCGTTCAAGCAGTTTGTCGCGGCTATCGGCCGCAAAGCGGTCATTGTAAAACATCAGTAGCCGATAGATCTCATCATCGCGTTCCGCGGGCGTGCAGGTAACGCTGCGGATGACCGCCGGATCACCCGAACGCATCAGGATCGCACTAAACCCGTCACTCTGCGCGCTGATAAGCATCGAATCGGCCCTTTCCGAGTCGGCGGAGATCCATCTTGATTCGCTCAAGGCCCGCGGCAGCACCAAACCCGCCTTCCAGCCAAATCTTTCGAAAATGGTCTCGTACTCATCGATCACCGAAAGCTTTACGGCCGAGGCAAAATAGCGGGAACGGCCTTCGCGGTCGGCCGGCATCTTGTGCCGCGTTATTCGCATCTCCGCGGCGGGGGCACCGAATGTCTGCTCGGCCTTCCAGTCAAGTATTTCTTCGGACTCATCCTTACCGGACGATCCGCTTTCAAGCGTCAAAATTGCCGATCGAGCGGTATTGCTCGGCAGTGAAACCGACCAGCTTTTCTGGCCAAGCAGGCCGGCCGAGGTTACCGCTTCTTCAAGCAAGACCGCAAGCTCATTCCGATTCGATATGTTCCGTTCCAGAAAACTGGGCACAAGAAGCCCCGCGGGCAATTCAACGGCCGCGGCCTGCTTGATGCCGAACATCCCGCGGCCCTCGCGGTGCAGGCTTAGGGCGGTTACGCTCTCCTTCTCAAGGCCGATCGCGGCCTTCGGGTACGTTGGTTGTGTCAGAAAAGATAACATCAAACTTTTGTACGACAGGCTGTCATCCTGTCGATCCATGCACGACTGTACGTCAAACGCTAATACTCCGAATATGCCTTCCCTTCTGAATCAACGCCGTCGGAAGTGCTCTTTACATCTGTCATTCCAGCCTCGGCCGTCTCTGATGTAGAATCCGTCTCCATCACCTCGCGCCATTCGTCCTTTTCGGTCATCGGATCGGTCGGGCGTTCGCGAAGGTATTTGGCCGTAACAAGATCGTCAACGGTCTGCGGCGGCTTGCCTTTATCAGCGCTGTATTGATCGATCGCCCGGCGCATTTGCCAAAGATTTTCTTTCAACACGGTCTCGCGAGCGTTCTGCATCGCCTTCTGATACGACGGAACCGCCACCGAGATGAGGATGATGATGATGAACATCGCAATCATCAACTCAAGCAGCGAATAGCCCAACTGACGGCGTTTCGTGCGGGCACGAACGCCTTCGTCTACGGCCGCATTTTTTCTTAGCTTCAGCCTGTCCATTCTACCAATCACTATATTTCGTTCCGTCAAGCGCGGTTTCTGTTGACGATGAACGGATATCCCAAACATTTATGCCGTCCCAACTGCCTTCATCATCGCCAGTCTGGTACGACGACCGCAGCTTCCAATCTGATTCACCGGTTATCGGATCGACCGGCAGATGCCGCAGATAGACCTTGGTCTTTTCATCAAGCTGGTTCATCTCGGTCGCCTGGACATTGCTGTTCGGACCGCCGGCCGTAAAGCTCATCCCGCGGTCGCGGACCGCAACGCCTTCCGTAAGCGTTTCCAGCGTTGGCGGATAGCGGTCAAGATTCTCGCTGTCGAAGATAGTGCAGTCGTCTATCACCACGCGGCTTCGCGGATCGGTCGGTATCGAAAAGGCCCGCCGCGTCGGCTGGACCTGGTCTATCGCCCCGATCCCTTGTGGACAGGAACCGTTCGTATCTCGCTTGAATTCATCAATCGCCGACCGCACCTGCCTGAGCGTTTCGCGCAGCTTTAGCTCCTTTTGCCGCCTGGCCGCGTTCTGCGCAAGCGGGATCGTGCCCATGATCACAATGGCAAGGATGGAAAGCGTAATGATCAGCTCAAACAATGAGAATCCGCTTTCCCGAATTTTCTGTAACTGCCTCAACATTGCCAACCAGTAAATGAAAAGCGGCTTCCGCTTCGCGGCATTCGTGTCCTATTTCGTGAGTTTCGTGGTTCGGTTTCTTTCACGTAACTCACAAAACAAGGCATTCACGAACTAGTAGCTCTTTGTCCGCCACTTGTGTTAACGGCTTTTACCACAAACATCTCAAAGTTTAAGACACAGAGGACACAAAGGTTCTTGCGACTTATTTGTTACGGCCCGCCAGCTAAAACTTCAACGCCACGTTCTTTCCGTCCGGAGCGACAAAGCTGATCACGTCCTTCTCAAACGAAAGCTCGACCTTGCCGCTTGCGAGGGCCTCGACCTCGACAATGGCGATCACACCGGAAGGTGCGAGGACCGAACCCGTAGGCAGAGCGAGCGAAACGAACATCTTGCCGTCGTTGTTTATGAACGGAGCAACCGGTGTCGCCGCCGCACCGGGACCAAAAATATCGCCCATTGCGATCGACCGGATAGCAAGTTTCTTTGCATCAAACCGCAGCCCGAGCACGGCAGACCGGAAAAGGGCCGTCCCGTTTACCGAAACCGGTATTTTCGCCTTTTCGCCGCGCTTCAGTTCAGGAAGCGATGCGGGAAGCACCAGCTCGGAAATCGGTTTGGCCGTCGGCTCAGCCTTAATCTCTTCTGGGATGCCAAGCGTTTTCACGGGTTCCACAGAAGGCGGCGCCTGACCGGCCGGACTCGACGTATCCGAAGTCTTTGTCATTTCAAGCGTCTTGACGCCGGAATCTATCGGCTTTACGCTCAAACTACCCGCAACCGGAGGCGTAGTTGCAGTATTCTCCGCAAGATTGGTACCCGAGACCTTTGCGGCCTCGGTGTTTGCCGATGTCGCGCTTGATCTTACATACGCCGGAGCTTCCTGGTCCGGAAGCTGGACCTCGACGTTGGTCGGGTTTCGGCGGGCCAGGGCAAGCATCTCTTCGCGTTCCTCCTCAATTACCATTGCCTCAAGCGAACCCGAGGTCGGCGTTTGCAGGCTGCCCGTCGGCCTTTCGATCTCGTCCTCAGGCGTAATGGCGGGAGCACGGATAACCCGCGGGGTGATCGCGATAACAATATCTACCTGCCGGTTGTCCTTGGTCGGTGCGGTGAACAGCCGTCCAATGATCGGGATAAGCCCGAGGATCGGAAGACCGGTCCGTCCGTTTGATTCCGTGTTCTGTGCCACGCTCGCCAACAGCAATGTCTTATTGTTCTGGACGCGTGCCGTACCCGTGATCTTGCGTTCAATGAAAACAGGCTGGTCCGTCAGCGCTCCCGATACATCCTTGGATTCAATGTCCATCGTTACCTGAACGTCCTGGTTCGGAAATACGATAGGCTTGAACTTCAACGTCAGGCCGACCTGCTCGTAGTTATAAACGTCCCCAAGAAAATTATTATTTCCGTTCTGGTTTCCGCTGTTCCCGATCGGGGCGAACGTTGCCGTTCTGACCGGAACGCGCTGCCCTATTCGGGCTGACGAATCTTCGTTGTTAAATGCGTGTATTTGGGTGGAAGCGACCAATCGCGTATTGTTCTTTTGCTGGAGGGCCGCAAGCGAACTGGCCGGTAGTCCGAGAGCCACACTTGAAAATCCCAATCCGGCCCACTTCATCGCTCCGCTAATGATTCCCTGGCTGCCGCCCGTATTCAGCAGCGAGATTCCTCCGCCGCCCAGATTGCCTAAAGAATCCTTTGTCCCGATCTGATTCCCGAACTGAAGAAGGTCATTCTTGTTCACTTCATAGATCGCAACATCCATCACGACCTCGGCCCGGTCCTTGTCCAGCGACTGTATGAGCTTTCCGATCAGCGCAATATTCTCAGCCGTATCACGGACGGTTAGGCTGTTCGTCGCCGTATCCTCGAGAACTATGGTCTGGCTGCGGCCCGGCTGTGCCGGAATTGCCGCGGTGATCGTCGCTTTCACGTCCTTCGGGCTTGCGTTTGCAAGATAAAATGTCCGCAGAACAAGCTGCTGAAAATTGACACGCCTCAAGCCGTCCGCAACCAGAATGGTCCGCGGCCCGACCTTCTGAAAGAAAAGATTTTCCTGCAGAAAAATATAATCAAGCGCCTTGGCCGACGTGACATTCTTCAGATCGATCCGGCACGTACGGCCCTCTAGCCGCGAGCCCTGATCGAACAGAACGTTGAGGTCAAGGTCCTTTGCCAATTCCTTTATGATGTACTGCAAATTGACACCGCCCGGAAACGGCACCTGGCGAATCTGCTCAAGCTTTTGCGGTATGTCGCCTCTGCCCGGCGTTGCGGGCGGAGTATAGCTGGTCTGCACCAGCTTGACCTTGCTATCGTTCGCCGGCTTTGATGTTTTGCCGGCGCCGTCCACCATCTCCTGTTGAAGCCGAAGCATCCGCGCCATCTCGGATTTGGCGAGCTCGTTCACCGGGTCATACGCATAGGCCTTTCGAAACGCAATGAACGCTCCCTCATAGTCCTTTTCAGCCGCCGCGACATTTCCCTTTTTCATATACATCTGCGATGCATTAAAAAGGGCGCGCTGCAGGTGCAGGCGGTATTCCGGGTTCTTTGGGCTGTCGGCAACCGCAAGGGCAAAGGCCTCGGCGGCCTGATCCCACTGTTCCGCGGCTTCGTGCTTCATTCCTTGCTTGAAATACTTCTTCCCGTCACCGATGGCAAGCACCGCGGTGGGCGAAAGCATCGCAAAGACAAGCATGGCCGTGACCATGACTCGGACGTGCATTGATCGTTTCATAATTTCAATAAGTGATCGGCGTTTCGTGGTGTCAATAGCTGATTACAAGAGCTTACACGCCGCGAGGTTTGCAAAGTTCCAAAAACATTGAATGTCCGGGGAACCGCGCGGTGCGGCAACATAGATTTTCGTATTTGGCCGCCGGAAATGCAAGCTTTTTCGTTTCGAATTAGGGTTTCCTCCTACAAGGGAGAGAGGCAGAGGCTATTTTTAGCCGCTGATGTGTTGGAACTTTCGATCGCGGATCACGAATCGCGGATTTACGCAGCATCGGCTTTTAATATCCTTCGCCGAAGATAATCCAATGCCGCCTGGCTTGAACGCCAGCGGATGAGGTATCTGTCGCCGGGAAAGGTGAATCGGACGGAGCGGGTCCCGTCGGGGTCTGCATAGCCCATAAATACTGTGCCCACAGGCTTTTCTTCAGTGCCGCCGTCCGGCCCGGCAATGCCTGTGACCGAGATGGCATAGTCCGAACCCGCCCGCTCACGCATTCCGCGGGCCATTGCTTCCGCCGTTTCGGCACTAACGGCCCCATGTTGGGCAAACGTCTCTTCAGATACGCCCAGCGCCCGCATTTTTGCCTCGTTGGAGTATGTGACCGCACCTTCGAGGAAATAGGCCGATGAACCCGCAACATCGGTCAAACGCATGCCGATAAGGCCTCCAGTGCAGCTTTCAGCAACCGCCAGGGTCTTTCCGCGCTCCTTCAGCATAGCGCCGACAACCTCTTCCAGCGTCTCGCCGTTGGTCGCAAAAACCGCGGGCCCAAGGGCGTCTGCGATCTTTTCCGCCAATTCCTGAAGCGTATTATCTGCCTCTTCCTCGTTCTCGGACCGCGCCGCCAGATGTACCTCGATCTCGCTCTTACTAAACAGGATAGATGTCTGCACCGACGGATATGCCTTATAGATAGGGGCGATCTTTTCATCGACCGCCGATTCGCCGATGCCCGATACGCGAAGCAGGCGGCGCTTCACCAAAACGCCGCCGGCCATTGCGCGAACTTTTGCCGCGACGAAATCTTCGTACATCGGCTGGTTCTCTTTTGGCGGGCCGGGCAGTACGACCAGCAGCTTGCCGTTCGCCTCAGTCATCATACCTGCCGCCGAGCCGTTCGGGTTAGGCAATACTTCCGCCTGGTCGATGATATAGGCCTGTCGTTTATTTATCTCAGGCATCTCGCGGCCCCAACGCCTGAATCTCTCGCGCAGCACGGCCTCAAGTTCGGCATGATAGACCAACTGGCGGCCGATCGCCCGGGCCGAAACCTGACGCGTGACATCATCTTCGGTCGGCCCAAGCCCGCCGGTAGTGATAACTATGTCCGATCGCTTAATGGCGTCGCGGATAGTTTCTTCAAGCCGTTCTTCGTCGTCGCCAACGATCGTCTTGAGCTTTAACTCAACGCCCGCCTCATTCAGCTTTTGGGTAAACCAAAGGCTGTTGGTATCCATCCGTTCAGGCGTAAGAAGTTCGGAGCCAACGGCAATTATTTCTGCGGATAACATAGATCGTTGCATAGCCGCCGCTATTTACCGTAGATCTCGACAACCGGCTTCCCTTCCTTATTGATATAGGCCCGATACATTCCTTCGGAATTAAATGAGATGCCAATATTGCCAAACTTATCGAGTGCGATCACACCGCCGTCGCCGCCGAGGCCCTGAAGTTTCCGCTTGATGACCATGTCAGCTGCCGCCTGAATCGGCATGGCCCTATACTCCATCAGCGAACTGATATCGCGTGTCACCCCCAAGCGGATAAAGTATTCGCCCCAGCCGGTTCCCGAGACGCCGCACGTCTGATTGTTGGCATACGTCCCGGCACCAATAATCGGGCCATCTCCGACACGGCCGTATTTCTTGTTCGTCATTCCGCCGGTCGATGTGCCCGCGGCGATATTTCCCTCCTTGTCGAGCGCAACGGCTCCGACCGTTCCGAATTTATTGTACGGAAGTTCGGCCGCTTCCCGACGCGACACCGTTTTCGGCTTCTGACTTTGGGCCTCAGGTTTTGAACTTTTGTCCTTTTCTTCCTTGAGTATCTGCTGCAGGGCATCCCAGCGCGGCTGCGTCCAAAAATATTTTGGATCGACCAGCTCTATCTTCTGCTCGGCCGCGAATTTTTCTGCTCCGTCGCCGATCATCATCACGTGCGGGCTTTTTTCCATTACGGCGCGGGCAAGCGTGATAGGGTTTTTTACCCTATGCACTCCGGCGACCGCACCGGCAGCAAGCGTTTTGCCGTCCATGATCGAGGCATCAAGTTCATTCTTGCCGTCGTGCGTAAACACAGCGCCCTTACCGGCGTTGAACAGCGGCGAGTCTTCCAAAATGCGGATCGCGATCTCGACCGCATCAAGCGCCGGGTTTCCGGCCTGCAACGCCTTGTAACCCGCAAGCACGGCCTCTTCCAA
The DNA here is from genome assembly GCA_020853255.1 of Acidobacteriota bacterium. The sequence continues at coordinate 7,951 of JADYZI010000181.1, read as the reverse complement.
TTTGTCTCGGTATGCCTTTTCCTGCTGCGGCGTGAGCGAGCCCTTTGCGGCTACACCAGCCCCGCCGTGGATAATGAATCCAAGACGCGGATTCTGCGGACCTTGAAGCTGAACTATCTCGGCCGGTGCCGGCTTTTGTGCCGGCGCAATGCTCGGCAGTACTGTTATGACAAGAAGCAGAATGGCCAGGTAGTTTTTCATAAAAATTATTGCGGGAGCGTATCTTCCGCGGGTCAAATGTCAACGCGGACTAAGCGGCCGCCTTTAGTTCCTTAAAGCCTAACACCTTACGCAGCACCGGGCTTTTGGCCAGCAGAAGACCTTCCTCGACGGCCCAGGGCGAAAGTTCGCATGACGGATCAGCTATTGAATCCAGAAAATCGTCCCAAGCGATCCATTCGACCTCGGCGACCTCGTGCGGGTTTATCGTCGGTTCTTGATCGGTCAGGCCGACAAGGACCGGACAGATCTCATTCTCAACGACGCCGTCCTTCTCTGCCCGATAGCGAAAATGCGGCAGGGCCATGTGGAGTTCGATGTTCCGCAGCCCAAGCTCGTACCCAAGCCTGCGTGCTGCCGCCTGCTCTGTCCGCTCGTTCAGCATCGTATGGCCGCAACACGAGTTGGACCAAACACCCGGCCACGTAAGCTTGCCAAACGCTCTTCGCTGCAGCAGCAGTTCGCCCTTCGAATTAAAGAGGAAGACCGAAAACGCCCGGTGCAGCTTTGTATCTGCATTGTGCGTTTCCGATTTTCGTGCCGTTGCCAGTGGGTTATTTTCCTCGTCCACCAGCACGACCATTTCATCGAAAGCGTAGTACGAGCGCCTGTACCAAAGGTACATCGCGATCGCGACGCCGCCGCCGATCGCCGCCGGAATGCCGAGGCCGGCAACGGCCGCCAGGGCCGTCCAGAAAAAAATGATAAAGAACGCGCTCGACCCGATCTGCACCGGCGGCGGCAGCATTGGCCGAAAATGGCTGATAGTGAACTCGGTAATTAGTGAACCGACCATCCCCACAACGACCCAGCCCAGGAAATTCAGCGCCGGTACGCCGTAATAAACGCCGCCACCTGTATAGCTCCAGAAACCCAGAGTGACCGCGCCAGGGTCGAGTACCAGATCGAACGCCAAAAGAAGAAAGGTCGAGAACAGAATGCGGCGGCGGCGCGAAACGAACAGATCGCGGGCAGCCGTGTACGAGCAAAGCATCAACGGCGTCCATGCAAAGGCGATCGTCCACGGAACAACGCCAAACAATTTATAGCCAAGATGGCCTGAATAGCCAATGTGCCCGTACGGAAATCCGGAATAAACAGCCAATGCCTCGGCGGCAAGAGCGTATATGCCGAGGATAATGATGAGTTTCGCCGCGTCGCTCCATCCGAGCCACAACTTCAAGGCCCAAAACGACGGGACCGCAAAAAGCAGCACGTTTATCGACGACAATACATTCGCCCATTGCGGCATCTCGACCCTGGTCATAAAGACCGCGCCCGATGCCAGCAAGACAAGTACGATCGCAGTGAAAATGCTGATTCTGGAGGTTTTTAACATCCTTGTAAGAGCGCTAGCCGCGGATTTTGCGCTTACGGCGCGATTAAGATCGGAAGAAGAACCCTTCAAGATTCCGCCTTTTCCGATCCGCTCCATCCGCGAAAATCCGCGGCAAAAACTTCTTCCTCTCTAACCCATTGAGTTCAAATAATCCCGTACCATTTTCATATCTTCCCACGTATCGCGCTTTTTGTGCGGGTCGCGGAGAAGATAGGCCGGGTGGAATGTAGGCATTACCTTAACGCCGAAATAATCCTGAAACCTGCCGCGGACCTTTGTAATGCCGTCTTTGGTATCAAGCAGATTGTGCAGGGCCGTGTTGCCCATCACGACTATCACCTTTGGCCTGATCACGGCTATCTCGCGGAGCAGGAACGGCCGGCACGTGTGTGCCTCCGGCAGCGTCGGCGCCCGATTTCCCGGCGGGCGGCAGCGATTGATGTTGCCGATCGCCACTTCTTTACGCGTCATCCCGATCGCTTCGATTATCTTGTTCAAGAGCTGGCCGGCCCGGCCAACAAAGGGCTCACCTTGTCTATCTTCATCGGCCCCGGGAGCCTCGCCAATGAACATTAGATCAGCATTAAAATTTCCAGTAGTTTGCACGATCTGCGTCCGCCCCTCAGACAGCGGGCAACGCTTGCAATTTCCAATATCCGTCCAGATATCTTCCATTGTCTCGACGGAATCAGCAAAAGCGGAACCGCCTCCGCTAATCGACAATTCACCCATGGAAGGATTCGCCGTCGTCTCCGTCGATTCTTTCGCTTTTGTCATATCATTGTCAGGCGACTTCAGTCGATCGGCATCGAATCCCGAAGGAGCCGCCGACCTTCGCTTCGAAAGCGAAGGAAGCGCCGCCAACCTGGCGCCGGCCCTCGGCACGGCGGCCGGAGTCGGCAGGTCAGAACTACTAGCGGGAGCGGGATGTCGAGTCTCGATATAACCGGACGTTGATCTGATATCAGGCGCCGCGCCACCCGCTAGCGGAGGTGGTACTGACTTGGCCGCGACGTTCCGGGATCTCTTATTGGCTGCGGAGAGTTGCGGTAGATCCACGTTTAATGCCTCAACCCCAAGCTCCTGCAGATACAGAACGTGTTCCTTTACATCGGCTATAAGTTCAGCTATTTCCAGATCTCGCGGCATTGGCAGGATTCGATCTTCGCAAATTTATTATTTCATCCAATATCTTATCAGCCAGCGCACGCTTTGACATAAGCCCAAGAGCGGTCTCGCCCTGACGCGTCAATATGGTCGCAATATTCGTATCAGTGTTGAACCCGGCGCCTTGAGCAGTGATGTCGTTGGCAATGACCATATCGAGGCCCTTTTTGGCCATTTTGCTCTTCGCGTATTCGATCACATCGTTGGTTTCGGCCGCGAAGCCGATAACCAATTGCCGCTCGTTCCGCCGTTTTGAAACCTCCGACAAGATATCCGGCGTCTTTTTCAGCTCAAGCAAAAAATCGTCTTTCCCTTCTTTTTTGATCTTTGCATCCGCAATATTTGCCGGCGCATAATCCGCGACCGCCGCCGCGCCGATAAAAACCGTCGCGTCCGCGATCTTTTCCATCACCGCGTCGAACATTTCCCGGGCTGAAACCGCAGGTATCAACGTAACCCCTTCAGGCGGCTCAACACTTGTCGATGCCGCAACGACAGTGACCATTGCTCCGCGGCCGCGTGCCGCTTCGGCAACAGCAAAGCCCATTTTTCCCGATGAATGATTGGAAATGAACCGCACCGGATCGATCGCCTCCCGCGTCCCGCCGACGGTGATCAAAATGCGTTCGTCACACAAGTCACCCCTGCTCCCCTCCTTACCAAGGAGGGGTGGCGGCGTTTCGCCGACGGGGTGGTTCTCTGATTGACGCACCCGGAACCCCGTCGCTACCGCTCGCGGTTCTGACAAGCGCTCAAGCGCCTGCCGGACAATATTCTCCACATCCTCCAGTTTCCCCGTGCCAACCGTCTTGCAGGCCAATTCTCCCGCGACCGGCTCAACAAACCGCACGCCGTCAGCCTTTAACCGCTCGATGTTCCGCCGCGTCGCCGGCTGCTCCCACATCGTCACGTTCATTGCCGGAGCGATCATCACCGGGGCCGTCGATGCCAGATAGGTCGAGGAAAGAAAATCGTCCGCGATCCCGTTTGCGAACTTGGCAATAATATTCGCCGTCGCGGGCACGATCAGCAGCAGGTCGATCTCTTGCGAAAAATTGATATGCGCGATCGGATCAGGATTCGCCGGATCGTAATCGTCCACGATCACATGCCTGTCCGTCAGCGCCCGAAAGGTAAGCGGCCGCACAAACTCCGTCGCATGCCGCGTCATCGCCACGCTCACCTCGCAGCCCGCCTTCTGCAGCAGCCGCATCACCTCGATCGCCTTATAAGCCGCGATCCCGCCGGTTACTCCCAATCCAATTCGATATTCAGCCATATGTGTAGCCCGTACGTGTCAGTAGCCCGCACTTAAGTAAGGGCTCCCATGACCAACAGTCAATTCAATCGAAAGTCGGCAACTCGCCGCCCTGCCCATTAACGACGTACTCGACCGCCGTACTGACATGATCGTCCGACCAAAGGTATCTGGTGCTCCCGTGCCTGCTCCATACCTTTCGATCCTTACCGACAAGACCGTTCCCCCGAAGCTCCTTGGTCGCGTACGACTTGAAGCTATCCATCATACGTTCCAGCGCCGTGGAATTGGAAGCGACGACGTGGACGTGGTTCGACCGAACGTTGATGGCTATTAGCAAGTAGCCGCGAACTCGACAGACTTCGCGTATCGCAGCTTCCACGATCCGTCTTTAAGCAGTTCTGAGCAGAAACAACTCGTGTTTGAGGAGGGTTTTTCTTCGCTGTTCCTTTTCGGTGTTCGGTGCTATTTTCTGCGTTCCATAACGATTGTGGTATCGACGATCTACAGAGCCTCGCTGGTCGCCGTGTAACCATGTGCCGTAGCACCGGAATGTGATAAGGAAGCCCTTTGCGACGGATCTATCCTGGAATTCTATTTAATCACGCTTCATGGTCAGATTGCCGTGCTCGTTGGTTGCGATGATCCCTTACTTACGTTCGGGCTTCTGACACGGCGATCCCGCCGGTCACGCCTAGTCCTACTCTGTAATTATGCATCGTTGGTGTTTCAGGAATAACTAATGTAATAAGCGTTTCCAGAAAGGTTTTAGTTTAGTCTTAGCCGACATATTTTACATCTAACGTAGCCGCGCCGATAATCTAAATCACTGTGGTTTTCCACAGTATCATCGGCGATAAATCGTGATAACCTCCTGCAAGGTTTGTTTGCCAGATCAACACCATGAGACTCAACTCACTTCGAATTTGTACCTTCCTTTTTGCACTTGGCATTGGGATTACCGCGGCTTGGTTCGCTATCTCTTCGACGGAAAGAGTCAAGCAGGAGCGGTACGAATGCAACCTTAGTATTCAAGTCCCAGTTGCGAATAAAGCGGATATCGATTTTGTTCCGGAATTTCGTGATTTGCCTTCACTCGATGACTATAATCTTTTTCTTAAACCAAAGGGAAGACTCCTGCACAACTTTGAAGACGGAATCTATCGGCGGAGCGAGGTGGTCGCGGAGGATGGGGACGCGTGGCTCGTTCTGGAACAGAGCGGTGAAACCGTCTCGCTCAAACTGGGCATCGCCCGGGTCAAGAAGCTCCACTCAATCAGTTGGCCAGGAGCCGAGCGGGACGTGAAACTGTCATTCAAGTCGGCCAACACGCCAATCTTTGCTCTGAAGGATATTGAACATCTCGCACCGGGCACTGTTAAATCACTTTTTCGGAAAGGCGTCGAGGGTGAGGAAATGTCGGACGGCTTTCTCGGCGCCCTATGTTTGGATGGGCGAACATTCTATATTCGGACCTCCACTGGTCTAACTGCGGATCAAGAACGGATGGCGGTTTTAGTAATTGAATCCGACGGAATCAAACAAGTCATCGAGCAACGGCCCTTTGCTCCACCACCAGACCGGAACATCTTCGGCAACCTTCTATGGGCGGGCGACTTGGACGCGGACGGCAAACTTGACCTTTACTTCGATGAATTTAGTGAGAAAGGCTACATTCATACGACACTATTCCTATCGTCCCTGGCCGATCCAGGTAAGTTAGTGGGCTACTTTGGATCATTTGGGGCCGCCGGGTGTTAGTCTCTTACGCCCCAAACTGCCTCAGATGATGATCGATATGTTTATACTGCGTTTCGCCCCATTGTTCGCCGGTTAGTGGACCGAAGAAGCCGTGGACGTTTCCGTCGAGGCCGGCTTCGCCCATTTTGTGAAATTCGGTTATCAGACCGCTTAGGCGGACGCGTGTCGATTCAAATTCCGGCTCATCCCTGACGATAAAAGCTGGCCCGGTCGGGCGGTTCGTTTTGAAGGGCTGCTCGCCAAAGAACTCCTTTCTGAAAAGCCACGAAAACAGTTTTCCGGGCAGGATCTGTTTCATTGGCTTTATACCCATTCCCATTTCCAGCGCTCGTGCCATGTGCACCATCGCTTGCGCCGGCGACATCGTGCCCCACTGCCGCTCAGAATCAGTTGAAAACCGGCCCAGCCTTTCGAGCAATTCATCGCGACATTTTGCATCAAATATCGTTTTCATCATGGTCAAAGAGTCGATCAGTTCTTCTTGTTTTTCTTATTCGATGGTTACGTTTTTCTCCAACCACAGAAGAAGAGGAGCAAGATGAAAGGAATCCCGAGATCAAAACATTGAAATAAATCCAGCCAAATTCTACATCAGTTCGGCAAAATAGTTATGCTAAACTCCCAGGTTAGGATGCAGCCGACACTTTTTGATCCGCCTAAGGCAGCCGTTTCTTTAGACGAGGTGATTCTCTACGCGCTTGGCGAATTCCAATCGCGCGGGCATAGGCTGGCGGATCGCGAATTGGCACTCGACCGCCTTCGACACGCTATTGATCGGGCGTGCGAAAAGCTCTGCGTAAGGCCGTTTTCGGATGATGCTATCGCTTCGCTGCTAAAAGAGGCCGGGGCTGCGGTTGTTGAGATACCGGATTATTTCGCCAAACGCCCGTTTCGCGTGACCGTTCCGCCCGGGTTGGCTTCGGACGCCTTGGCTGTTTACCATCGTATAAATGCCAAACACTCCTGAAACTACCTCGACCGAAACCATTTACCAAGGCAAGATTTTCGACATCCGCATTGATGATATCCGCGAGGATGAGATTGAATACAAACGCGAGATCGTCGTCCACAAAGGCAGTGCGGTCATTATTCCGGTGTTTGATGACGGGACGGTCGCTCTTGTCAGGCAATACCGCCACGCGGCAGGAAAATATTTGCTTGAGATATGCGCCGGAACTTTGAACGCCGGTGAAGACCCCGACATCGGCGCACGGCGTGAACTTGAAGAAGAGATCGGTGTTACCGCCGGCAAAATGGAAAAACTCTGCGAATTTTACGTCTCGCCCGGTTTTCTAACGGAGAAAATGCACCTTTATCTGGCAACGGAGCTATCCGAGACCGCCCAAAATCTCGAAGCCGACGAGATACTGACCGTCGAACGCCACTCGCTCGACAGCCTGCTTGAAATGGTCCGCCGCGGCGAAATCGAAGATGCCAAAACAATCATTGGCATCTCGATGGCCGCAGCGAAATTCTGACCGCTATGGGTTGACCGTCGCGGTTATGTGGTTGTTGTTGCTCGCGATCTGGAAACCCGCCGGCCCTTGAACCGAGATCACGCTGCTTCCCACAGCGACCGGATCGAAGGCCGTATCCCTCGTGTTCGGGAAGTCCGCACCGTTAAACACGACGGGACTGATCATGATCGTCCCCACAGCCGGGTTACTGCTTATGACGTTCACATTCACCGGCCCTATGCCCGGCCGCAATTGTTGCGCTCCTTGATAGTTCAGGAAGAACGGATCAAGCCGTGCAGGCTGAATTACCAAGGTTGTGTTCGCGGCCCCTACCGTCGTGCTGAAATTGCTCGGCGTATTGATGATAAATCCAGACGGAGTAAGCGTGATCGTCCCGGTATCGCTGTTGTACCCCGGTGCCGATGCCGTGTACTGCACTGTTCCAGTATCAGTGAGCGCCTGGACGTAGTACGTTGGTACTGAGTTGGAACCCGCCGCTATGTTGAATGTAAGCGACGGCCCGCCCGCTACCGTCGCACTCGTCGAAAGAACGGCCTTTGTCGGATCGGCAACAGTGATCGTCAGCGTGATCCCTCCCACCGGTGCCGGAGCACCTAGAATTGCGGTTCCGTTGACGCCAGTTTGCAGGTCTTTACCGACGGTCGGACTGCCAACACTGATGTTCGGTGCCGTCACCGTCGCCGTGATCTGCTGCTGGTTGCTCGGAGTTGTCCACCCTGATGGCTGGGT